>USQH01000005.1 GCA_900556765.1 uncultured Oscillospiraceae bacterium | reverse complement strand
CGCACTTCTTGGCGACCTCTGCGATCAGTTCCGTTTTATTCATGATAGCTCCTCTTTTCGTATAAATGATGGTTGATCTTATGCTTTTGAATGTTCCGCCTGCTTTTGAAGCGCCCAAAGGGCGAGAAGCTCGTCCCGCGTCAGCTCGGAAAGGGACCTTCCGGCATCCGCCGCGGCCTGCTCCATGGCGCCGAAGCGCCGGATGAATTTTTCGCACGCCCGGTGCAGCGCCTGCTCCGGGTCGGCGTTCAGCCGGATCGCAGCGCTGACCGCCGCGAACAGCACGTCGCCAAGCTCCTCCTCCGCGTCCTGCCCTGTTTCCACGGCACGGCGCAGCTCCGCCGTCTCTTCGTCTAGTTTATCCAGACTTTCTTCAACGGATTCCCATGAAAAGCCGGTCTTTGCCGCTTTTTTCTGGAGCTTTTCGCTGCGCCAGAGGGCGGGCAGCGAACGCGCCACGCCGTCGAGCGTCTCTGTCACGGTCGTCTGGCCCTTTTCGTGCTGCTTCAGCTCCTCCCAGCTTTCGCCGGTTGCCTCGCCGAAGAGGAACGGGTGCCGGAATACGAGCTTTTTGCACACGCCGTCGCAAACGGCATCAAAATCGAAGCCACCGCTTTCCTGCTCCATGCGGCTGTGGAAAACGACCTGCAGCAGCAGATCGCCCAGTTCCTCCTTCAGCGCATCGGCAGAGCCGCTGTCGATAGCGTCGGCGACCTCATACGCCTCCTCGATAACATTGGCACGTATGGAGTCATGGGTCTGTTCCCTGTCCCACGGGCAACCGCCGTCGGAACGCAGGATAGCCATGATCTCTATCAGGTCACTTATATCATAATTCGGTTTTTCAGTAAAGTCAATCATATTTGTCCTAATTAAGCCAATATAATAATTTTTATGAGTAAAATATGGGTGAAATGCACATACATTTTTCCAACAATTGAGTTATATCATAGACATTTTACTCTATCCAACCGATTTTTTCAAGTATTTTCGCAATTTTTTGTCCTTTCGGCAGCATCAGCACATCATTTCTGCCGAGAACCTTCAAAAATCCGATTGCCAATACATACACAACGACCGCCGCAACCACCGCCGAAAGGGTTGTCAGACTGCCTGTTCCGCGCAGATGTGACATCAGGCGGTAAACCCCGTAAGCCGAGGCGGCGCATAGTCCGCCGGCAATCAAGGGCTTGATTATCGTGCTGACTATATTGAGTCCGACCTTGGCGTGCTTCGCCAGTGCGATGAGGTTTGCAATCAGTATGAATCCGTAGCAAACAGCGGTGCCGACCGGTGCACCGACCACGTTAATCGACGGAATGCCTACCAGCGCATAATTGATGCCTACCTTTAATATCACGCCTATCAGCATATTGTAAACCGGTATATTCTGCTTGCCGATTGCCTGAAGCATACTTGTGACCGGCACGTTTATCGACATAAATATCGAGGCAAGGCCAAGTATTTGCAGCACCGGAGCGGCAACCGTAACTTCCTCAAGCTGGGTCGGGTAAAGCAGCGACAGTATCGGCTGTGCCAGTGCAAACAGTCCCAGTCCGGCCGGAAACGCAATGATCGACGACAGGCGTATCGACAGCTCCATATTCTCCTTCACGCCAGTCCTATCGTGCGCGCTCCACGCCGTTGCAAGCACGGGTATTGCGCTGACGCCGATAACGGTAGTGACCGTCGGCGCAAGATTAGACAGCGAATAGGCGTAGTTGCGGTAACAGCCGTACAAAAAGTTCGGCAAGTCGCCGTCGGTGTAGTTGCCGAGAATGTTGCCGTAGCTCTCGCGTACAAGCTGCGAGCCGGACGCAACAACCGATTTGAGCTGTGCTTTAACGATCACAAGGTCGACCAGCGACGCCACCTGAGACACCATCGAGCCGAGAACTATCGGCACCGCGATAGTGACCAGCGCCTTGAGCATGACCCTGTTCGAACGCGGCTCTGGCGATAACGCCAGCTCTACCTCGGTGAACTTGTCGCCGACGCGCTTATGGCGAATTACGAGAAACAGCGCTCCGAACGCCGAGCCGAGAGTGATTCCGAGTATGGCGGCGGCGGCAACGTATGGCATCATTGCCTTTTCAGCCACCTTTTCGAGCGTGGCAGCGCTGCCGTCCGGCTGTATCAGCTTGCCCATTATGGTGCCGTTTGACGCAAATTCGGACGCAAGCGCGACCTTTACGGCCAAGGCAATCGCCAAGCCGATAAGCAGTTTGCCAAGCGCCTCAATGACCTGCGAAATGCCGGTCGGGAACATATTGCGAAGCCCCTCGTAGTATCCGCGGTAGGTCGACATTATACAGCAAAAGATTATTGACGGCGATATGACCAGCATGGGCAGCATATCGCCCGAATCGCCGACCTTATTAACATACAGCGGCACGGCGATCATCATTATCGCAAAGCAGACGACGCCGGTAACAGCGAACACCTTTTTAGCGAGCTTTAACAGATTACGCGCGTCCTTAAATCGGTTTTCCGACACGCTCTCGGCTACCATACGCGAGACAGCCACAGGCAGTCCTGACATTGCCAGCGTATATATCGGCAGATACACGTCGTAGGCAACGCTGAAGTAGCCGCTGCCGACGCCGCCCAGTATCCAGCCGAGCGGTATTTTGTAAACGGCACCGATTATCTTTACCAACAGGGTGGCTACGCCGAGTATCATCGAGCCCTGTATCAGATTTTGGTGCCGTCTTTGCTTAACTTCTTCCATCACGGACGCTCCTTAAAAGAGTTTGCTGTCGCGCAGCATCGCCCTTAATCCGTCGAAAACAATGTCGACGAGGGTCGATTCGGCGCGGTCATTCATATCGGTATAGGACTCGGTCGCGCTCTCGCCGGCGTCATCCGACACGCGGCGCACAGCCGTAAACGGCACGCCCGCCGAATGGCAGACCGACGCTATCGCCGCCGATTCCATGTCGCAGCTCACAGCACCGAAGTGCTCGATAAGCTGTGCTTTCAGCGTGCTGTCGCTGACAAAACGGTCGCCTGTGACCATCGTGCCGATTTTTGCGTGCGGACAGATGTCCGCAAACACCGCCGTCAGGTCGCGGTCGGCATCATATATGTAGTCTTGCAGCGGCTTTTCCGCAAAATCATAGCCGAGCACCGTCAGGTCAAAGTCATATTCCAGCAGGCGGTCCGGCAGGGTTATCATTCCGCGGCCGACGTGACTTATGCCGCCCGAAAGTCCGGTATTGACAACGTAATCGACGCCGTCAGCAATCACCGTTGCGGTCGCGGCGGCGGCGTTGACCTTGCCGACACCGCAGTAAACGGTCAGCACATGAAGCTCACGGTCGTTTTCACGCAACACGAATCGGTCGCAGCGGCGGCCGAGCAGGCTGCCCTGCTCGGCGCCGTACCGCTGTGAAAGCTCGATGACCGGCGCGTATTCCATATCGTCGGCGATGATAACGCCGACCCTTTTAATATCCATATTTATTATCCGATCCCGTTATGTGATTTTTTCTATCGGAAAACAGGCTTTTTACAGCTTTTTTCCGCAGCGTCTGCAATAGTATGAGTCGTCGGGGTTCTGAGTACCGCAGTCGGGGCAGATGTTGCCGCCCTTTGCGTCGGCAATCTTGCTCTCGATCTCCGCCAGCTCCTCGTACTTGCCGTCGATATCCGCGACGACAGCCTTTATCGCATCGGAGTTGTCGGTCTCCTTTTTAAGTCCGTCGTAGTACATACGTCCGACGCTCTCGAAATCCTTTGCAATGCTGTTTCTGACGGTGGACGCGTTGATTTTCAGCTTCTGGAGGTCGATAAATTCGCCGGTCTTTTTACCCGCGATATCGAGATATTCCTTTGCCTTTGCTACAGTGTCTTCAAATTTTGCCATGATGTTTTCCTCCTTAATTTAATAGGTTATCGGGTGATTTAAATAAAACTTTTCTATGCCGTCCTTACGGTTTATCATTTCCTCAAAGCGGCTGATATACTCGTAAGGATATTTGTAATTGAATATACGCTCGATATAGCCGTCGGATGCTCGCAGCTTTGTCACCGCAGAAGCGCCGCAGGCGAGTATCGAATGAGTCTCATCCATTATATATATGTTATACAGTCCCTCGCAGCCGCGCTTTGCGTAGCCTGTGTTTTCGAGGTTGCCGACGGTGCGCGACTGTCGGTAAAGGTAATACGGCCGCAGTCCCGAGCTTTCGAGCGACGAGCGGGCGCGGCGAAGCATTTCGTCGGCAAGTCTGCCGACCTCGGCGGCGGGCAAATCGCCGCCGCAGGTCATTCGCGACGACCGCTTCATCGAAAGGGTATGCACGGTCACGCTCTCGGGATCGAGAGCAGCAATGCGGTCGAGGGTAGCACAAAAGGTCTCGTATGTATCGCCGGGCAGTCCGGCGATCAGATCCATGTTGATGTTATCAAATCCGTGGCGACGGGCGGCGTAAAACGCCTGCTCCGTCTGCTCGGCGGTATGGCAGCGTCCGATATTCTCCAGCACGGCGTCGCACATTGTCTGCGGATTTATGCTGATGCGTGTCGCGCCGTTTTCCTTTATCGCGGTAAGCTTTGTGTCGGTCACTGTGTCGGGTCGTCCCGCCTCAACGGTAAACTCGCGGCAGGATGACATATCAAACGACCGATTGATCGCCGTCATGATGTCTGTGATCTGCTCCGCCGATATTGAAGTGGGCGTGCCGCCACCTATGTACACGGTCTCCAGATGCAGTCCGAGCCGCCGCGCAATGTCGCCGGTGTAGGCGATCTCCCTGCACACAAGCTCGACATACGGGGCTATCAGCTTGCCGGCCTGCTCGATCGAGTGGGAGACAAATGAGCAATAGCTGCACCGTGTCGGGCAAAAAGGCACCGAGACATACAGGCTGAAGCTGTCGGGTCGGGAAAGAGCGATTATCTCCTGCTCGCTTTCGGAAGCGGCAAGGCAGAGGTCGATCTTTTCATCGCTGACCAGCAGTTTTTCCGAAAAATGGCGTCGGGCGTATTCCTCGCCGCGGCTATCGGCGATACGCCGCATCAGCTTGCCGGGGCGAACGCCGGTAAGTATGCCCCACTTGGGCTTTATTCCCGTTATATCGGACATCATTTCGTACATCATGACGGCAAAAAGGCGCTCGCACTCGTCGTCAAAGCCGCATTTGCCCGCGCCGTCGCCGTCAGGGGCTATATCGGCTCCGCTCACCGTCCGAACGGCCGTGCGGCGGTTTCCGCAAACGTTCACGGTAACGCAAAGGCGCGCGGCACCGTCCGTCCGCTCGCGCACCGTCGATATAAAATCGCCGTCCGGCTCTGTCTCGCCGTCATTATCGTCGCGCACCTCTATCTTTTCAAACGGAAAGAAAAGTCGGCATATATTTTCAAGCTCATATCTGAATGAGTGTCCCGAAATCAACAATATCATAGCTTCAGTGTTCCATATGTGAATTAAAATGTCGTTCGTTGTTCAGCGTGGTTGTACCGCCGTGACCGGGGTAGAGCAGATAATCACGCTCAATACCTCTGAGGCGGCGAAGCGACGCACGCATATCACGCGGACTGCCCGACTCCAAATCGGTGCGTCCGATAGCGCCGTCAAACAGCGTATCGCCGCTGAACATCACGTCACCCACGATGTAACACACGCTGCCGGCGGTGTGACCGGGCGTTTGCATGACCGTTATGGTCAGACTGCCGAGGGTTATCGTATCCCCCTCATGCAGCAGAATATCCGGCTCAACCGGCGTCTGCTCATGCGGCAGCATATATGCAAACTCGTCGTAAAGGCTCGCCTTTGTCGAACGCAGTCCGTCGGCGTCCTCCTCGCATATTGCAATCTTGGCTCCCGTCTGCTTCTTCACGCCCCAAACGCCGAGAACGTGGTCAAAGTGACGGTGAGTGAGCAGAATGTACTTCACCCGATCCTTTATCGGCTCGATTGCCGTTTTCAGCTCATCAACGTAGTACGCCGGATCGATAACGGCGATATCGCCGCTGACCTCGTCGGTCAGAATATAGCAGTTTCCCGCATTCTCTCCCAGCTTTAAGGTTTCTATTTTCATTACAGTGTCTCCGTATCAATTATTATCGTGACCGGTCCGTCGTTTATCAGCTTGACCTGCATATCGGCGCCGAAAACGCCGTGCTCCACCCGTTCAACGCCCTCATCGATCAGCAGTTCGCAAAAGCGTTCATACAGAGGTGCGGCGCCGTCCGGTCTCATAGCTGCCGTAAAAGAGGGGCGGTTGCCGTGACGGCAGTCGGCGCAAAGGGTAAACTGGCTGACGACCAGCACACCTCCGCCGATATCGCGTACCGACAAATTCATTTTGCCCTGTTCGTCCTCAAAAACGCGCATTGCCGCCGTTTTTTTCGCAAGCTTTGCGGCGTCCTGCTCGGTATCACCCTCGCAAACGCCGAGCAGCAGCATATATCCCCTGCCGACGCTGCCGACAACCTCGCCGCCGACCGAGACCGACGCGCGGCTCACGCGCTGAATAACACATTTCATTGTACTTTACTTATCCTTTCTGTCGGTCGACAGAGATGACCCCTTCGATCTTTGACAGCTTTTGAATTATAGACTTTATCTGCTCCTGGCTCTCGATCCTTACCTCCAGCTCAATGGAGTAGTTGCCGTTTTTCATCGCCCGTGAATTGATACGGTTGATAAGCACTCGCATATTTGCGATAGCGGTGGTGATATCGGCGATAAGGCCGAAGCGGTCAAAAGCAAAAATGTACAATCCGGCAACAAAGTCCTTTGCCGACTGCTCGCCCCAGTGAGCGGGAATCCAGCGCTCCGGCTCCTCGCATTTGTCAAGGTCGCGCGGAACATTCGGGCACTCGCGCTTGTGTATTGAAACGCCGTGACCGCGCGTGATAAAGCCGATTATCGAATCGCCCGGTATCGGATTGCAGCAGCGCGACAGCTTGATCAGGCAGTTGTCCACACCCTCGATGACTATGCCGTCGTGCGTGTTGCTGTTTTGGCGGCGGTTGATAACCGCGCCGGAAATATCGGTCGGCTTGTCGACGCGCACCATACGCATGTACTCGTCCCGTATGCGCGGCATTATGCGCGACGTGATTATGCCGCCGTAGCCGATCTTGTTATAAAAGTCGTCGACCGACGTGCAGTGCTGACGCTCGGCAATGTCGGCAAGGAATTTATCCATTTCCTTATCGGGCAGATTGATACCGTTGCGGCGAAATTCGCGCTCGATCTCCAGTTTGCCTTCCTCGACGTTCTCGGCATAGCGCTCCTTTTTAAACCATGCGCGTATCTTGGAGCGCGCCTCGCTGGTCTTTACAATCTTCAGCCAGTCGCGGCTGGGGCCGTGCCCCTGCTGATTGGTGGTAATGATCTCGACGACGTCGCCGGTGTTGATAACGTAATCTATCGGCACGATCCTGCCGTTTGCCTTTGCGCCGATCATGCGGTTGCCGACCGCCGAATGTATCGCGTAGGCAAAGTCAATTACGGTCGAGCCGGCAGGCAGACTGATCAGGTCGCCGCCCGGCGTTACACCAAACACATCCTCCGGTGCAAGGTCGGTCTTTATCGTGCGGACTATTTCCTCTATATCGTCCGACTCGCTCTGGTTTTCCAGCATACGGCGTATCCACGCCAGTCGCTCCTCAAACCGTTCGTCGGAGCCGCGTATACCCTCCTTGTACTTCCAGTGGGCGGCGATACCGTACTCGGCGGTGTAGTGCATATCCCATGTGCGTATCTGCACCTCAAACGGGGCGCCCTGCTTGCCGATTACTGTGGTGTGAAGTGACTGATACATATTCGACTTCGGCGTCGAAATGTAGTCCTTGAAGCGACCCGGAATGGGCTGGAACATCTCGTGCACCATGCCCAGTACATTGTAGCAATCGGTGACGGTATTGACTATCACGCGCACGGCATAGATGTCGTAAATCTCCTCAAACTGCTTGCCCTGAATATACATTTTGCGGTAAATTCCGTGTACCGACTTTACTCTGCCTTCTATTGCAAGATTTGGTATGCTGTCACCCAGCTTTTCGCTCAGCAGCTTCTTTATGCTCTCGATGTATTGGAGTCGGTATTCCCTGTTTTTTTCAAGCGCCGACTCAATCTCGTCATAAGCAACCGGATCGA
The DNA here is from genome assembly GCA_900556765.1 of uncultured Oscillospiraceae bacterium. Taxonomy (GTDB): domain Bacteria; phylum Bacillota; class Clostridia; order Oscillospirales; family Acutalibacteraceae; genus UMGS1976. Next base: position 17,820 of record USQH01000005.1, on the reverse strand, counting down.
GATGCTTTATCGCCAGATCCTCCAGCTCCTCCTTGACCGCCCGTATACCGAGGCGATGAGCTATCGGAGCGTATATCTCCAGCGTTTCCTTGGATTTTTCAAGCTGCTTTTGCGGCGACTGTGCGTCAATGGTACGCATATTATGCAGTCGGTCGCACAGCTTGATGATGATAACTCGGATATCCTCCGACATGGCAATGAGCATTTTGCGGACGTTTTCCGCCTGCAGTTCTTCCTTTGAAACATAGTTTATCTTTCCGAGCTTGGTAACGCCGCCGACCAGCATGGCTATGGTCGCACCGAACTCGCGCCTGACGTCGTCGAGGGTCAGATCGGTGTCCTCAACTGCGTCGTGCAGCAGTGCCGCCGCGACCGATTCGCAGTCCATGCCGAGCTTTGCCGTGATACATGCGGTCGAAAAAGGATGAATGAAAAACGGTTCGCCCGACAGCCGCTTTTGATTGGCATGCTTTTCCTTTGCAATGTCGTATGCACGACGAACGAGAGCCCAGTCGTCCGAGCCCTCCTGCACCTTCAGCAGATCGGCAAGCGTTTCAAATCTGCCGTCGTAGTTAACTGTCATTTATCCCTCACTCCTCCGCGTTGGCTTTTCTGTACACCGACGAGCGGCTAAGCTCCAGCTTGCCGTCGACGGGGCACATCGTGACGGCACAGCCGTCCTTAAAATATCTGCATTTTATTAATCCCAGCTCGCTCAAAATATCGAGCACCAGTCTTACCGTGATATACGAACCGATGCCGCTCGCGCACATCAGTGCCTCAAACATACCGGAAAATCCGTTTGACCGTGCTATAGTGCGCCAGACGGCGGCGGCATCGTCCCGCGTGACGGCGCAGTCGGCTTTTTTCTCCTCCGTCAGCTCCTCGCCGCGGACAAACCGCTCGTACAGGCGTATGTCGCTGAGCAGCTTTTCCTCGTCGACCGAGGATGCCCTGACTGCCTTTGCCGACAGCGTGACCGAGCGCGTACCCATATACACATTGACCTCCGCCGTAACCGCTATGTCAAGCAGCGCGCCCGCAGAAAAGCCGAATTCCTTTTCGCCGACTGTAAAGAACATGACGGTCGCCGACGCGCCGTTTTTGGAAACGGTCAGACGCATATGCTTGCCGCCGCCGACAGGCGTTGCCTTGTCCAGCCGAACTCCCATGAGTCCGAATACCGGCGTCTGGTTCGCAGTGCCGCACGGCTCGAAAATGTCGAGCGAATCGACCATATCGACCGAAAACGCCGACGGCGACAGACGGCAGTCTATGTTCAGCTCCGAAAAGGGCATTTCATCGAATTTTTCAGCCGCAAAGCGGTTGATAGCAGTACGAAACTCATCCACACGGTCGGATGCGACCGACATACCGGCGGCACGGTCGTGTCCACCGTAGCGCAGCAGTACGCTGTCACAGGCACACAGAGCGTCAAACACCGAAAAGTTGCCGACACTGCGTGCCGAGCCGTTTGCTTCGCCGCCGTCGACCGACAGGACGAACGCCGGCTTGCCGTAACGCTCACATATTCTGGATGCAACTATGCCGATAACGCCGCCGTGCCAACCCTCGCCGCACACGACGATCACTCGGTCGTTACCGTAGCCTCTGCTTTCGATTATATCCACGGCGGCATCGAATATTTCCCGTTCGGTCTGCTGACGCCGCACGTTGTCCTCATTTATTTCCTTGGCAAGTCGAGCCGATTCCTTCGCGTCGTCGCTGAGCAGTAATTTTACAGCACGCTCGCACGAGCCCATGCGTCCGGCGGCATTAAGGCGCGGTCCGATGCCGAATGACACGCTCGACGCGGTCAACTCCCGTTCGCTCAGTCCGGCGGCGTTAATTATCGCCTCAAAGCCCTCGCGCTCTCCGCCGATATGCGGCAGTCCGGCTCTGACGATCAGGCGGTTTTCGCCGACGAGCGGCATCACATCGGCAATAGTACCGACGGCGGCAAGATCGCCCCATTTTTCTGCCATTTCCTCGCCGGAAGCATCCTCCAGCGCACATATCACCTTGAAAGCGACGCCTGCACCTGCGTAGTCCTTGAACTGGCTCGGGCAGTCGGCGCGGTGCGGATCAACAACGGCTGACGCGTCGGGCAGTGTGCCCATCGGCAGGTGATGATCGGTCACCACAACATCAATTCCCTTGGTCGCCGCGTACGCTATCTCGGCGACGGCGTTTATCCCGTTGTCCACGGTGACGATCAGCTTCACTCCCGCCTCATGCAAACGGTCGACGGCGGCGTTGCTCATGCCGTAGCCATCCTCGCGCTCGGGCACCGAATAAATAACATCGGCTCCCTTTTCGGCAAGGTAGCCGTACATCATCGCCGTCGATGTAACTCCGTCAACGTCGTAGTCGCCGTAAACGGCAATGCGTTCACCCTTTGAAACGGCAGTTCGAATACGCTCGACCGCACGATCCATATTGGCAAGCTCGAACGGATCGCTCATCTGCTGATCCTCGGACAAAAACTCCTCTATTTCAAACGGGTCGCAGTAGCCGCGCGCTGTCAGAATGAGCGCGACAAGCTGGTCAATGCCGCATTCCTCCGCAAGCTGACGCGCCAACTGCTTATCGTTTTTTGCAATGATCCACTTTTTGCGGTTCACCTTTTCCGCCCGCCTCCAAACAAATGCTGTTCACCGCCGAACGCCCGATGAAATGTCAGTCATCGGCACAGTCGGCAGCCGTATAATTTCGTTTAATTATTATATTATACCATTTCATTACACGGTAAACAAGTACAAAAAACGCGCCGATATATCCGTATCGGCGCAAATGTCGGTATTTTCGTGTTACGGACGGCATTATTCGGCGGTCATCAGAAGGCAGGTCGACAGTTCGGCAGGTCATCAGAACGGCAAGTCGGCAGGTCATCCACAAAATGCGCCGCTTACGCTATACGCACCAGCATGGCGGAATAGGCAGCAAAAAACATCGGCAGTACGAAAAACACCGGCAGTACCGCCGCGCAGACCGCAAAAAGCGGCAAAAACGAAATCGCAAGCATTGCCGCATAACCGAAATTGCCGCTTTGCAGTCCCGTCACGGCAGCCGATCGCGCGATCATATCGCTGCATTTCGCCCTTTCGTCGCACATAAATATATAGTCGGCGGCAGAATATGTGATCGCCTTTATCGCCAGCAGGCAGACCGATGCTCCGAGCATCAAATAGCGCATAAAACCGCATATAACCGACACCGCCGACGGCAGTTTCAAATAAATGTCCGCAACTCCGAGCGCCGCCGCAGGCAGTGCGAGCGTTCCCCACCACGCAGTCAGCCGCGCAAAGACGGCGACTTTGAGCATTATCACCTTTGCAAGCCGACTGCCCGTATAACACCAAAATATGTCGGCAGCATCGGCGGTCTGACCGCACGCAAGCAGCCATATCACACGCTTGAACCCGACCGCGAGCGGAAAAAACAGCACCGCCGCCGCGACTGCCGACATCACATTCATCAGCACGCTCAGCCACTCGATCAGCGCCGACTGCGGTTCTTCCCCGTCAACGGCGACAAGCGCTCCCACGGCGTACTGAGACACCTGTGACATGAGCATTACAAACAAATACGCCGAAAGAGCGGCGGCAAGCGAAGTCAATACCAACAGCCATCTGCCCTTCAGCGTACGCGTTGCGTCCGCGAACGCTCCCTTCAGCGAAAAGGTCACGATAACAACACCTCTTTTTCGCTATTATCTGAGCGCCGGGACGGTTTTATCCTTTTTTTATTGTTGTCTGTAAAAAATGCAGGGCTTATCCCTTACTATTTGCCGACTTGGCCGAAACAGATTTTTTGGGAGTATACTTGAAGCTCCTGATACTGTATGACACAAGCGAGCAAAGGCAAACTGCCGCAGGAACGGCTATCACGGCAACTATCGGAGCGGCAGTTAGTACGCCCACGGCGTCAACGCCGCCCATTTCGTCGGCAACCGCAAACGCCGATGTGAGCAGATACCACAGTGCAACCGCGACGCCGCCGACATACAGCAGTGTCATCACATAAAGTGTTATGCGGCGTCCCTTGTGCTCGGTATCGAGCAATGTGCAGGCAATGGCAAACACCTGCGACAGCGCATACGCGCAGGCAATCGGCAGCACGACCGACTCCTCGCACCGTTCGGATATCAGTATCGCGGCGCCCACCGCCGCCAAAGCCGCCGCCGACAGCACGATGAACGCCGCCGCAGGGCTTATTTTGTCCCGTTTGAGCATTGCCGCCGCCGACAGCGCCGTCAGCAGAAAATACGCCGAGATCATCACCGTGAACGCATATCGCATGGCAAGATAATTCGCCGGCACTCCGTACTCTCCGAGCAATTCGGCGCTTTCATTGTATCCGGCAATAACACCCTCGATCAGCAAATATGACAGCGACAGCAACAGCATCGGTGCCAGCGCACCGAAAACAGTCCGCAGCGCATGGCCCTTTTCGGCGCGGCGCGCGGTAACACCCGCGAAAAGTATAAGCACAGTGGAAAAAGTAAGCAGTAATGTGTTAACTATCTGCATAATAATATCTCCGTATGTATAAAAATCAATCGGCAGCAAAGCCTGTATCTCACCGCCCATATTTTATTTATTATATCACGCCGCGTCCGCCATGACAACAGTTGATTGACAGCGACGGCGCTTTATTGTATTATTATAGTTAGAGTTAATTAGAGGTCAATTAAGGAGTTGAGACCGATTATGCAATACAATGACGGCTTTTCGGGCAGCTTTTATCAGCCGCCGAACACGCCGCAGTTTGAGCATCGGGTGCCTTCACCCGACGATATTGAGAAAACGGAGATCCAACGCTCGTCAAACCGTATCGGAGCAACATTTTTGATTTCGTTCAGCGCGGTACAAATACTCGGTCTCATATTTTCTGTCGTACTTATAGCGATATACGGCATGAACGAAGCCGCTCAAATGATAAATTCGCCGTTAATCCAGGTAATGCTGCAGCTCGTGCTTTCTGTGCTGATGTTTGTTCCGCCGTTTTATATCATGGCGCGTATCAGCCGCTTTCGCATAAGCGACCTGCTGGTACACAAGCGTATTCCTGCCGACGACATGCTTTGGTTTATAAGTTTCGGCATGATGGTGTCGATGGCCGCTAACATTGTCGTAAACATTATTGCCGCATTTATCGATTCACTGGGATTAAACATCAATTACACCTCACTGGAGATGCCCGAAACCATAGGCGGCTGTATGCTGTGGGCGGTCACGATGTCGGTCATTCCGGCATTTGTTGAGGAGTTTGCCCTGCGTGCCGTAGTGTTAGGCACTCTGCGCCGTTTCGGTGACACCTTTGCCATAATCGCGTCGGCGGCGCTGTTCGGACTGATGCACGGCAACATCGTGCAAATTCCGTTCGCGTTTATACTCGGACTGGTATTTGCCTACATCACCATCGTCACCGGCTCGATCATCCCCGCAATGCTGATACACTTTATCAACAATTTCTATTCGTGCGTGTTGGAGATAGTAAACAAATTCGGCTCGCAGACTGCACAAGTCGCGGTTAATTTCGGACTGTTCGCACTGTTCATTCTGATGGGCATCATCGGGAGCGTCAAGCTCTCCAAAAAGGGGTATTTCGCTGTTCACCTGTACAAAAGCGGCACAGGCCTTTCAAATACAAGTAAGTTAGGTGCGTTTTTGTGTACCCCGTGCATGATTATCTGCGTACTGGTATATCTTGTTGAAATGGTGATACAGCTTATTCCGGGCGGTGTGATATGACTGAAACTGATGAAATGTATATGAGGGAGGCTCTCGCGCTTGCCGCCGAAGCTGCAATCGACGGCGAAGCTCCCATCGGAGCAGTCATCGTGCGCGACGATCGTATCGTCGGGCGCGGACGAAACCGCCGCGAAAAGGACAAAAACGCACTCGCGCACGCCGAGATCGAGGCGATAAACGAAGCCTGCGCCGCCCTCGGCGGCTGGCGGCTGATCGGCTGTACAATGTATGTGACACTGGAACCGTGCCCGATGTGCGCCGGTGCGATAATCAACTCACGCATCGAACGCGTCGTGTTCGGTGCGTCCGACGCAAAAGCCGGCTCCTGCGGCTCGGTCACCGACCTGTTCGCGCTGCCGTACAATCACAGACCGCAGCTCGTGAGCGGGGTTCTGGCGGACGAATGTGCCGCCGTGCTGACCGAGTTTTTTCGAGGACTGCGAAAATCAAAAGCCAACTGAGCTGTAAAAGAAACGGAGTACATCAAAATGACAAGAAAGCGTTCCCGTATGATTTGCGCGGTTCTTGCGTTCGGCATTTGCATGTCGGCGGTGATGCCGGTATACGCCGATCAGAAAACAGCCGCCGTAAACAAGGAAATCGTATTTGTCGACGGCAATATGGACGCCGCATACGCCGATTCCGGAAAAATCACCGTTGACACCATCGTAAAGCAAAACGGCGACAGCAATACCACCGGCGATATATACATACTTTACGACAACACAAACATATACATTTACGGAGATATCAAGGACAGCTCGCGCACCATTACCCAGCCCGAGCAGGCATGGACGACCGACAGCGTCGAGATTCAGCTTGATCTCGACTGCTACGACACTTCTCACGCCATAGGCAGCGGATACACCGGTCTTTTCCGAGTAGTGCGATACACCGGCTCGGTCGAGATCGCTGAAAAAAGCACTTCTCCCGCCTTTCTCGCCGTCGCATCCGGCATACAGTGCGCCGTAGTTGACAAAAGTGAGGACGGATACACCTTTGAGGCGGCGATTTCTCACGGGAACAACTTCCGCGGCGCAAAACTCGGCGTTTCCTGCCTGATAAACGACGCCGCAGATAACGTTAAAGGCCTGAAAGCCATGATCTTTATGAACTCGACCAACAAAGGCGGCTACTTCGGTACAGGAGATCTGTACAAATTCACTCTCAATAACTTCTCAAATGCAAGAGCGAGCGACGCTTCCGCCTACATTACCGACTCCTCTTCGTCAAATGTTTCATCGACAGCTTCCGGCGACGCCACATCCGAAAACACTTCAACGGTCGATACGAGCAGTCAGGCCTCAACAGGCGGCAGCTCCGATATAACCATTCCGAAGGATAATAACGGCGGCGGTCTCAACCCGATATTCTTATACGCCGGTATCGGCACCGCAGCAGTGGCGGTAATACTCGTAATAATCATTGTTTCGGTCAAAAAGAATCGTAAGAAAAAGTCACAATCCGCCGAAAGCAAAGACAAAAATAGAGACGAAAATCAATAAAACAGCGGCGATTTTGTAAAAAACCGTCGCAAAAAGCAAAAATAATCGTAAAAAGCGCTTGAAACGGAGCAACTGACATACTATAATTATTTCATTATATTTTTCTGCGCATTAAAAAACTGAATAATCGCCATACGAGGCAGACGGGAAACGGCTTGTATTTTCGCCACCGAAGGAATAACACTCTCAGGTCGCCGCTCAACGCAAATTACCGAGCGGCAAACGACCGTCGGCTGATGGCTATCTGGAGAAGTCCGCGATTACAGGCACGAGTTGAGGCGCGTGCGCGTATATCGGCGGATGCCGAAGGTGCAAAGCGTTTGGATACTATCCGAGCGTCAAATCTCTCAGGCAAAAGGACAGAGTCGGTATTTCACTTTCAGGGAACGCTTTCCCTGTCATTTGTCATTTTTGCGGAGTCGGTTTTGCACCGGCTCCTTTTTCGTTTTCAATATGCACCAAACGCATAAAACATACACATAATCAAAGGGAGGAAAACAAATTGGAAAGTTTCTTTAATTCCATAGCAGAAATTAACGATGTCATCAACAATTTCGTTTGGGTAAAGCTCGGACTCGTTCTGCTCATCGGTACCGGCATACTGATGACCCTGCTGACAAAGGTCTTTCAGGTGTCGCACTTCGGTCACTGGATGAAGTGCACTATCGGTAAAATGTTTACAAAAAGCAGTCATAAAAAGGAAAAAGGCTCCATCACCCAGTTTCAGGCGCTTTGCACCGCGCTTGCCGCCACCGTCGGCGTCGGCAACATCGCCGGTGTCGCCGACGCGATAATCGTCGGCGGTCCGGGAGCCGTATTCTGGATGTGGTTCGCCGCATTTTTCGGCATGATGACCAACTACTCCGAAAACGTGCTGGGCATCTTCTACCGCCGCAAGAACTCAAAAAATGAATGGTGCGGCGGCGCAATGTACTATTTGCAGGACGGTCTCGGCGGCAAAAAGGGCTTCAAGACCATCGGCAAGGTACTTGCCGTTCTGTTCTCGATATTCTGCCTGCTCGCATCCTTCGGCATCGGCAACATGGGTCAGGTAAACAAGATCGTCGCAAACATCGAGTCTGCGTTCGGAAGCACCACGCTGTCCGAAAAGGTCATTTACTCCACTGCCGACGGCTCGGTAACACTTTACTCGGTTATAATCGGCGTCGTGCTGATGATCATTGCCGCGCTGATTATCCTCGGCGGACTTAACCGCATAGCCGCCTTTGCAGAAAGGGTCGTTCCGTTCATGGTCGTAGCTTTCGTTGCGGGAAGTTTGATCATCATCGGCGCGAATTACGGACACATCATCCCCGCTTTCAAGGCGATTTTTGTTTCCGCTTTCGCACCAAAGGCTATTTTCGGCGCTTCCACCGGTATCGTTGTCAAGGCCGCCATCACAGCCGGCTTCAAGCGCGGCGTATTCTCCAATGAGGCAGGCCTCGGCTCATCGGTAATGGTACACTCCAATTCCAACGTCAGAGAGCCTGTTCAGCAGGGTATGTGGGGTATCTTTGAGGTATTTGCCGACACAATGGTCGTCTGCACTATGACCGCACTGGTCGTCCTCACCTCCGGCGTTGTCGACCTCAACACCGGCAAGCTCGTTGATGGCATGGGCGGCGGCGCAACGCTGGTCGGCGAGGCTTTCAACACCGTGTTTACCATCGGCGGCGTTAAATTCGGCGGCATGTTCATCGCCATTGCCATACTGCTCTTTGCGTTCACAACCGTACTCGGCTGGTCACATTACGGCTCAAAGGCGTTTGAATACCTCTTTGGCACCAAGGCGACTATCGGTTACAAGATTTTCTTCGTCATTATGATAATGTCTGGCGCTCTGATGACCTCGTCGCTCGCGTGGGACATCTCCGACACATTCAACGGCCTGATGATGCTGCCGAACCTTATCGGCGTTCTTGCATTGTCAGGACTGGTTATGAAAATCACCAAAAACTATGTTGACCGCAAGTTCCGCAAGCTGGATGTAAAGCCGATGCTCTCCTTTGACCCTGATACCCAGGCAGAGGCAGAAGCCGCTCTTTACGCTGACGAGGAAGACTGATCGGTCAGACGGAAACGCTTGATACGAAACAGATAACATAACTAACACAACGACCCCCGTCGGGAGAATGATCTCCTGACGGGGGTCTGCATTTTTATTGTTAGTCTTGTTCGTCGTATTGCTTCTGTGCAGCGACAGACTCAACGGTGGTATCCTTAGCGGAATATCGGCGGACTGTCACATGAATGTTGCCAAAAAACAATGGATGGCAATCGTCGCAATGCGCTTAATATGTTTGATACGGATACCGCGCTCGATACGGACAGCGCGCTTGATAAGACACTACGCTTGATAAGGCACCGCGCTTGATACGGGCACCACGCTTGACATTGGTACAGCACTCGATACGGAAGCGTGTCCGGTCAAAGCCCCCCTATACCGCTGTCCTGTTCACAGTTTTTCACTGCCTGCGCCGCTGAAATCGCAGCGAATGAGCGTTCCGTCGGCGAAATAACAGTACAGCCAATCCTCGCTGACATACAGCTCGCGCGGATCGCCGCCTTTGATTGCGAGCTTGACGGGTTTTGCTTCCTCATCGGACAGGTCGCGCGAATAAACGGCGCCGTCGCTGATATAAAACAGCGTATTGTCGTAAACCGTGAAAGCGTCCGCCGCGCCGTAGCGCAGTACACTGGCGGTGTTTCGGTTGGCGGTCGACCAAATTTCGCCGTCGTGCATGAAGTAAACAAAGCTGGCGTAGAACATAAAGCTGTCCGCCGTTCTGCCAAGGAACGGCTTCACTCCGCTGCCGTCGGTGCGCGCCGTGTACAAATAGCTTTTTTCACCGATGAAAAGAACGGTGTTTCCGCGCACGGCAAACTGACCGTGAACATCAATGCCGAGGTCAAACTGCTTTCCGTCGTTCACCCTCTGCTTTTTAAGACGGCTTTGGTCCTGCTCGGTGTAGTATATCCAGTTGCCGCTGAGCACGAAATTGCCCACGTTTTTCAGCACAACTCGCTTGTTCGCGCCGCCGAAGTCGGCGTACATTACGTTGCCGTCGCGGCGGTATACAATGCCGTTTTCGTACGCCTGTATCATATCTCCGCCGTCGTCGATTTTAATATCGGCGGCATTTCCTTTTCCGCGAATTGAACCGTTCGAGGAAACAAAGTAGGTTATACTGCCGTCGACGCAGACCTTGCCGCCGTTGGCGGTATTCTGATACTCCTCATCGGCGGCGGTGTGCAGCCTGTCAAGCGGCATTATAAGCTCGGTCACGATTACCGCCGCCGACAGTACCAACGCCAGTATGAACGGTATAAAGGCGGCTTTTTTCCTGCTTATGGTCATTTTTCGCGGCACATCCTTGTCGTAAACTTAGTATATATTTATGATAATCACCGCCGGCAACTATGTCAACCGCTCAAATGTAAACGATTTTTATGTCAATTGTGTTTATTTTTTGCGGTCGTTGTGTTAAAATGGCTGTATATGATAAAAGGGAGGAATTTTTTCTATGAAATATGTAGTATTGCTTTGCGACGGCATGGCAGACCTGCCGATAGAGTCGCTTGGGAACAAAACACCTATGGAAGCCGCCAATAAACCGAACATGGACGCGCTTGCCGCTCACTCCACCGTAGGACTGGTCAAAACGGTCGCCGACGGCTTAAAGCCGGGCAGCGACGTCGCCAACCTGTCGGTAATGGGCTTTGATCCCGCCGAAGTATATACCGGACGCTCTCCGCTGGAGGCGGCGTCGATAGGCATCGATCTTGCCGACGACGACGTTGCCATTCGCTGCAATCTGGTCACGCTGTCGGACGAGGATAACTACGAGGACAAAACCATGATCGACTACTGCGCCGGCGACATCTCCACCGAGGAGGCCGACGCCATCATGCGGACCATTCAGCAGGAGCTGGGCGGCGGTGAATTTGACTTTTACACCGGTGTCTCCTACCGCCACTGTGCCATTTGGCACAAGGGTCGCGCAAAGGGCTATACCCTCACGCCGCCGCACGACATTTCCGGCCGCATCATAGGCGAGCATCTCGGTGACCACATTGCCAACCCCGAGCTGTACGAACTGATGAAAAAAAGCGTGGGCATACTGCGCGACCATCCCGTAAACCGCGAGCGTATCGCAAAGGGACTTCGTCCCGCAAACTCCATTTGGCTGTGGGGCCAGGGCACAAAGACCGTTCTGCCGCGCTTTGAGGACAAAAACGGCATCAAGGGCGCCGTCATCTCCGCAGTCGATCTGCTTAAAGGCATTGCAAAAAGCGCCGATATGCAGGTCATCGAAGTGCCGGGAGCTACCGGGTACATCGACACCGACTTTGACGGCAAAGCTGCCGCCGCCGTTGCCGCGCTGAAGGACAACGACTATGTGTATATCCACATCGAAGCGCCCGACGAATGCGGTCACCGCCGTGAGACGGAGAACAAGGTCCGCTCAATCGAGTTAATCGACGAAAAGGTGCTGTCGGTAGTTCTCAAGGCACTTGAAGGCACCGACTTCCGCATTATGATACTGCCCGACCATCCGACACCCATTTCGACCGCCACACATTCGTCCGCTCCGGTCCCCTTTATGATCTATAATTCGGAGAAACCGGTTGACGGTGTTGAAAAGTTCTGCGAAAAATCGGCGGCTGAGACCGGCGTATTCGTTCCGCACGGTCCGTCGCTTATCAATCGACTGATAAAGTAACTGCCGACAAACACGGTACATATTAAAACCCAAACAGAACCTGCAATACTGCTTTTTTTCGTCAGATCACCGTATCTGAGATAAACGGCGAAGGGAATTGATCACTATATGAACAAAATGTGGAATGAAGCCGCGGAATCCATGCCGCGCGAACAGCTTTTACGCCTGCAAAGCGAACGACTCTGCCGTCAAGTGGAGCGTATGTACGAGCGAGTGGAGTGCTTTCGCCGCCGCATGGATGAAAAAGGACTGACTCCAGCCGATATTCACGGTGTAGAGGATCTGCACCTGCTGCCTTTTTCATACAAAAAGGACTTGCGTGACTGGTATCCGTACGGCCTTTTTGCCGAGCCGATGAGCAACATCGTCCGTCTGCACGCATCCAGCGGCACCACGGGCAAACGTATCGTCGTCGGCTACACCGCAAACGATCTTGAAATGTGGGAGGACTGCTTTGCGCGTATGTTCTCCGCCGTAGGTGTCGGCCGCAACGATATCGTTCAGGTATCCTTCGGATACGGCCTGTTCACGGGCGGTTTCGGTGCTCACGGCGCCGCACAGCGCATCGGTGCGACCGTCATCCCGATGTCGTCAGGCAATACGCCGCTGCAGATTCAGACCATGATCGACTTCGGCGCGACGGTGCTGTGCTGTACGCCGTCCTACGCGATGTATCTCGCCGAGGAGGCCGAACGCATGGGCGTGCGCGATCAACTTAAACTGCGTGTCGGCATATTCGGCGCCGAGCCGTGGAGCGAGAATATGCGCCGAGAGATCGAGCAAAAGCTCGGCATTAAGGCGTACGATGTTTACGGCCTGTCGGAAATACTCGGCCCAGGCGTCTCATACGAATGTGAGTGCCAGTCGGGTATGCACATCTGCGAGGACAACTTCATTGTCGAGATCATCGACCCCGACACGGGCGAGGTTCTGCCCGACGGCGCAGTCGGCGAGCTGGTCTTTACCGCCGTCACCAAGGAGGCGTTTCCCGTCATCCGCTACCGCACGCGCGACATATGCTCGCTCAACCGCGAGCCGTGCGCCTGCGGACGCACCCATGTACGCATGAACAAGCCGAGCGGACGCAGTGACGATATGCTCATCATTCGCGGTGTCAACGTGTTTCCGTCACAGATCGAGGAGGTACTGCTCAACGTGAGTGACGGCAAGATCACACCGAATTATCTTATCACCGTCGACCGCGTGAATAACAACGACACCTTCGACCTTGACGTTGAAATGAGCGACGAACTTTTCGCCGACGACGTCAAGACCATACGCAATGTCGAGAAAAAGATAACCGAACAGCTCCGTTCGGCGCTCGGACTGGGCGTAAAGGTGCATCTCGTAAACCCGAAATCGATCGCGCGCAGCGAGGGCAAGGCAAAGCGCGTCATCGACAAGCGAAAAATATAACTGACGGAGGTCGAGCAAAATGATCGTAAAACAGGTTTCGGTATTTATCGAAAATAAGCCCGGTCGCCTGAACGATGTGGCGGATATACTCGGCGCAAACGGCATCGACATCAGTGCGCTGTCGCTCGCCGACACCGACGAATACGGTGTTGTCCGCATGATACTCAGCGACCCCGAATGCGCAAAAGAGGTGCTGTGCGAGGGCGGTCTGGTTGCGAAAGTGACCGAGACGCTTGCAATCGCCATAGACGATGTTCCGGGCGGCTTTTCGCGCGCACTGCACAATCTGACCGACGGCGGCATTGAAATAAAGTATATGTACGCCTGTATCAGTCGCATCGACGGCAAAGCGCTGATGATAATCAGCGTCGACGATCTCTCCGCCGCGGAAAAACGGCTTGAATCGGGAAGCTGCGGCAGCATCTCACCGTCGGAAATATACAGGATCTGAGCGGATAAACGCGCTGCGACACAGCACTGTTTTGTCTCAGCGTGTTTTATCTCAGCGTAAAATTTACTAAACGTAAAATCCGTTTACTTAACACTAAAAACGGATTTTACACGACGGTTTGCATGTATTTTGCCGCAAAGGAGGCTGAACGTATTTGTCCGAAAGCATACTCGTAGTCGACGATGAGCGCGAGATTGCCGATCTGGTCGAGCTATACCTAAAAAACGAGGGATACGCGGTCACAAAGGCACACACCGCCGCCGATGCGCTTGTCTGCGTCGATAAGGAAAGCATCAGCCTTGCTCTGCTGGACGTAATGCTGCCCGACGGGAGCGGATTTGACCTGTGCCGCCGCATACGCGAAAAGCATATGTTTCCCATAATAATGCTGACCGCAAAGGTCGAAGACATGGACAAGATAACCGGTCTTACGCTCGGAGCCGACGACTATATAACTAAACCGTTTAATCCGCTGGAACTGGTCGCACGAGTCAAAACTCAGCTTCGCCGCTACACGCGGTACAACTCCGCCGCGGCGGATCCCCGTGCCTTTGATTTCGCGGGATTGTACATCTGCCGCGACAACCGCAAATGCACTCTCTATGATCGCGAGCTGACACTGACAAAGATAGAATTCGACATACTGTGGTATCTGTGCGAACACCGCGGCAAGGTAGTTCCGTCGGAGGAGCTTTTTGAGGCAGTCTGGGGCGAAAAATATTTCGACAGCAACAATACTGTTATGACTCATATCGCACGTCTGCGTGAAAAAATGAATGAGACGAGCCGCAAGCCGAAGTTTATAAAGACCGTCTGGGGGGTAGGATACACCATTGAGTAAGAAAAAACGCTCCGGCGCAAACCGTTCCCTACGCCCGCTTGTACGGCGGTATCTGCTGACCCTTATACTGTTCATACCGTCGCTCATATTGCTGGCGGTGATAGCCGATGTACTGGCAAGAACGCTTGCTTCACTTTTCACTTGGCAATCGTCGCCGCTTTACAATGCGCTGGTACACATACATGATATTTATCCCTTGCTTGTCGTCATCGCGGTCATTATCGGCGTCGTAGTCATCTCATGCATATACATCACAAAACCGCTGCGCTGGCTGGAGGAAACGGTCGACGCCGCCGAGCGGCTGACAAAGCCCGACGAAAATGCATCACACTATCGGAGCCGCTATCCGACGTTGAGGACAAGCTGAACCTTGCACGCGAAACGGCTCTGCGCAGCGCACTCATTGCCCGCGAGGCGGAGCAGCGCAAAAACGACCTGATCGTCTACCTTGCCCACGACCTGAAAACGCCGCTGACAAGCGTGATCGGTTACATGACGCTGCTGCGCGACGAGCCGCAGCTATCTGCCGAAATGCGTGCGCGTTATACCGGCATCGCGCTGGACAAGGCGGAGCGGTTGGAGGAGCTGATAAACGAGTTCTTCGACATTACCCGCTTCAACCTGACGCAGATGACACTTGAAAAGGAAACTATCAATCTGACCCGCCTGATCGAACAGACGGTATCCGAATTTGAGCCGCTGTTTGCCGAAAAAAGGCTGACCTGCTCACCGTCGCTCGACCCGGATGTGAAGCTGTGCTGTGACGCCGATAAAATCGCCCGCGTATTTGATAACCTGATGCGAAACGCGGTAAATTACAGCTATCCCGATACTGCCGTCGCTCTGTCGCTGTGGGTCAGTGACGGTCGGATATCCGTACGCATCAGCAACCGCGGAAAAACCATTCCGCCTGACAAGCTCGCCCGAATATTCGAGCAGTTTTTTCGCCTTGATCCGTCACGTTCGGGTTCGACAGGCGGCGCAGGTCTGGGGCTTGCCATTGCAAAGGAAATAGTGGAGCTGCACGGCGGTACTCTGACCGCCGACAGTGCCGACGAATGTATTATTTTTACGGTAACATTGCCTGCGTAAAAACACTATCGGTACAAATTGTATGAAAATCGTAAGAAATTAGAATAAAAAATCACAGACATTACCACATGCGCCGCTGTATCATTTATTTACCGCGGCGCCGATTTTTTTAGCCGCAGCACAATTTTCAACACGGTCTGTGAGGGAATACAAAGCATGGTAAACTATGAAAAGCGAAGCGTAAATCACACAGAACACCGGGAGCCTTACGCGGCTCGGCGGTACAGCAATGCACAGCCGAAAAAAACGCGCCGTCGCGTAATTGCGCTGCTGTGCGCCGCGGTAATAATATTTGCGGCTGTGATATACCTCGGACATGAACAGACACCTGTCTCCGACAGACCTTTTTCCACCGAAATAAGCGCGGACGGATTCACACGTCCGAACGAGAAAAACAATCTGGATCTGGTCGTGTGGGCAAAGCAGGCACGCGACGGCGGCTGGGGCTACGTCTGGGGTACATACGGCCTTATAATGGGCAAAAAGCTGTACAAGCAAAAGCTGGAGCAATACCCGCAAAGCGTGGGCGATTACGCCGAGTTTATCAGCGAAAACTGGGTCGGGCGGCGCACGGCTGACTGCGTCGGGCTGATAAAAGGCTATGAGTGGCTGGACGCCGACACACTGGACATCAATTACTGCTCCAACGGATTCAGCGACATAGGTGCCGACGCAATGTTTGAAAGCGCCGAGCAAAAGGGCGAGATAGATTCAATCCCCGAGACAGCAGGGCTTGCAGTTTGGAAAGAGGGACATATCGGCATTTATATCGGCGGCGGCAAGGTCATTCAGGCGGCAGGAACGCTCGAAGGCGTTATTGAGACAAAACTCCGCGACACCGAGTGGACACACTGGCTGAAAATACCGTCGCTCGCCTATTACGACGAATGACAAGCCGCTCCGCTCTTTATCGGGCAGGGCGGCTGTCATTGTTTCGTAATGTCGTGCTGAATGTTCGTGTGTTTCGTGTAACATTTCCGTGTGAGTTTCGTGTGAATTCTTATGCGCGACGTGTGAATTTTTGCTGTTTTTTTGGCGCAGTTTACATCAAATAAAACGCTCAAGCCTTGATATACAAAGAAAAGCCCGCAAAAAAAGCAGACTTTTTCGTATAACTGTGCGACGAAATTGCACATACATATATTGCACATACATATTATATTTACTGATATCAGTTGCCAAGCAGGTAACAAGGTAAACAATAAATCCACACGGTATGAATTGTGGTGAATATTGAAAAAAGCACTTGCTTTAAGCAAGTGCTTTTTTCGTGGCGCGCTTGAAGGGACTCGAACCCCTGACCTACTGGTTCGTAGCCAGTCACTCTATCCAGCTGAGCTACAAGCGCATTTTTATTCGTGCCAAAGTATAATAGCACAACTGATTAATAAATGCAAGTCCCTTTTTGCAAAAAAATAAAATTTCCTTTTATTTTTGCCTTTGCCGCTGCGTTTGGCGTATTGTGATATTTTGCGATATGTGTTAAAATAAAGCCAGTTTATGCAAAAGGACGTTTCACAATGGTAATTTTGACCGCTGATAAGATAGCCAAAAGTTTTTCCGGCGAGGATCTGTTCGCCGATGCGACATTTGAGATACAGGAGTCGGACAAAATCGGGCTGATCGGCCCGAACGGTGCCGGCAAAACCACCCTTTTCCGTATGCTGACCGGCGGCTGCGAGCCGGACAGAGGCGGTATCGTGCGTTCAAAGGGACTGCGCGTCGGATATATGCGCCAGATGGTGCAGGCAAAGGGCGAGCGGACCGGCTACGAGGAAGCGCTGGACGTTTTTGCCGACCTCATTGACGCGGAGCGGCGGCTCACCGCCATGACCGCCCTGCTGGAGCACGACCACAGCGACGACGCCATCAACGAACACCACGATCTTCAGGAGCGCTTTCAGCGTGACGGCGGACTGACCTACAAAAGCCGTACACGCGCGGCGCTGATCGGTCTGGGACTGAGCGAGGAACAGATGAACCTACCGCTCTCCTCACTTTCAGGCGGCCAGCTTTCCAAAATATCGCTTGCAAA
>USQH01000004.1 GCA_900556765.1 uncultured Oscillospiraceae bacterium | reverse complement strand
CCGGAACAGTCGGCAAATGCCTTTGCTCCGATGCCGATACCGCTGCAAGCCGACAAATCGACTGTTTCGAGCGACGTACATGCTCTGAATGCAGTTTTGCCGATATCTTTAAGACTGTCAGGAGCAATTATCTTTTTCAAACCGGTGCAGCTTGCAAAAGCATTCTCGCCTATACCGCCTACATATTTCGGCAGTTCGATCTCGGTAAGTGAGGTGCAATTATAAAAAGTCTCCTTTTGAATACTGTTTATAAAATTCGGCAGCGTCACTTTCTTCAGCGATGTGCAGCAGTAAAAAGCAGAATTGGGTAATGTACTGACCGTATCGGGTATAACACATTCCTCCAGAGAGGTGCAATGATTGAATACATATGAGCCGAGTATAGACAAATTCTTTGAAAGTGTTACGGATTTAAGACCCGTGCAGTAGGAAAAAGCAAAGTCGCCGATCGACACAACAGAGTCGGGCAGAGTGATTTTTTCCACAGATGACAGATCGGCAAATGCATCGCCGCTTACCTCGGAAACCGGTATTCCATCCACCTGTGAAGGTACGGTAATCTCTTTAGAGGTGCCGATATATTTAATGACTGACGCCTTGCCCGATTCTATGTAATAGACCAGTTCGCCGTCAGTGTACTTTCCGCTTTCAAGCTCGTATGACGCGCGAGATGAATCGGCAGTCGATGTATCTGCGCTCTTATCTCCGTCAGACGCCGACCGATCATTTTTTTCGCCGCATGAAACAATACACATCAGCGTCATTGCAGATAAAGTTGCCGCTGCTGTAAGTGCAACAAAACGGAGCAAGTCGTTTTTTCTCATTGATATATCCCCCAAAGCAAATTATTCATTTTCATTTTATCATATTTTTTGTATTTATTTCAATTATGAAGAACACAAATAATTATTTATTTATTGTGCAATATGCCTTTTCACCGTTTCATCATCAGCGGTAACATACAGTGTGCTGTACCCGTCATAAACGACCATGCCTGGGCGCGCTCCTGCCGGTTTCTTCACCTTTGCCACGCGAACATAATCGACCGGGACCGATGACGACTGTCTTCCCTTTGAGTGATATGCCGCAATCTGTGCTGCAAGCATGACGGTGCTGTCCGGCACTTCACCGGCACGCGTGTCAATTATTACATGAGCGCCGTGTATTCCCTTTGTGTGCAGCCAGATATCGGAACGTGCGGCGGTTTTCAGCGTCAACAGGTCATTTTGGCGATTATTTCTGCCGACGTAAATATCGAAGCCGTCGTCCGAAACATAATGATAAGGGGCAAGCGGGCGGCTCTTTTGCTTCTTTCCCTGCGGCTGACGGCGAATATATCCCCCGTCGGCAAGTTCGGCGCGTATTTCCGCGATGTCGCTCTCACATTCGGCTCGCGACAGAGCGTCAAACACGCTGTCAAGGTAGGCAATCTCCTGTTCGCCGTCGGAAATAAGAACGGTCAGCTTTTCCTCGGCTGTGTAAGCTTTTTTATAGTCCTTGAAGTACTTTTGCGCGTTTTGCGCGGGAGACAGCTTTTCATCCAGCCGTATCCTCATCGTGCCGCAGTCGGGATCGTAGTAGTTCATGACCTCGCACACCGACGCGCCGCGCGGTATAGCGGCAATGTTAGCCTTGATAAGCTCGCCGCAGATACGAAGGTGCTCTTTGTCTTTGCAGGCGGCAAGTTCGGCACGCTGTTTATTCATTTTTCGCGAAATACGCTCGACCGAAGTAGTCAGCACCTTCATCAGGTCGCGTGTACGGCGACGCATATTCTCCTCGCGGCGGCGATCGCCGTAAAACTCATCCAGCAGATGGCTGAATGAATCGAAGGTTTTGCACTGTGCAAGCGAGCCGTACTGAACGATATCGGTATACGAAAAATCGTACGGCTTGTCATCGCCGCGAAAAATAACTGTCGGTGTACCGTTTTCGACAGCGGTTCTTATTGAATCAACAGCTCCGCGCAAGCGCATATATGCCGTATCGTCCAATGAATCGGCATCGACACTGCCTGCGGCGCGTAAAGCAAGCTCACGAGCAATGAGCGGAGATACTCCGTCGACAGTGTTCATTATGCGGTCGGACAGTCTGCCGTCGGCGGCGCGCACCGCAGCGGCTATCTGAGCGCTGTCATGATCGAGTAAATTTAGCTTTTCCTGACGCTGCGGCGGTTCATACGCCGCACCGGGCAGTATCATGCGTTTGCTGTCCTCCGCCGACGAACGGCGCAGCGCGTCGATTATCCGTCCGTTTTCGAGCAGTATCAGGTTGGAATTACGGCCCATTATCTCGGCGACGATAGACACGGTTATGCTGTCGCCAAGCTCGTTGTAACTGTCAAAATCAAAGCGGACGACTCGTTCCAGCCCATCCTGATTTGTTCCGGCAAACTTAGCTCCGATAAAATACTTTCTCATGAGCATACAGAACATGGGAGGCTGAGCGGGATTTTCATAATTCAGTTCTGTGAAATGAAATCGCGGATCACTCAGCGTAAAAAGTATTTTCCCCGAAAAGCCTTTTTTGTGTAAAAAGAGAACTATTTCGTCCCGCGACGGTTGGCACACCTTATCCACTCGCGTTTCAGCGGCGACCGACTCAATTTCGCGGCGCAAATTGTATATAAATCCACCGTCAAGCGGCATCTTTGCTCATCTCCCACAAATAAAATCAAAGATTTGCTATTTCATAATCACAAATATTTCGCAGGATCACTCTCGTCAAGTACAATGACCTCAAGCGAACCGAAACTATCGGCAAGTCTCTTTGCAATGCGATTTTTAATGACCTGCTCGGTAGCGAAATGGCCGCAGACATAAAGTGCGATTCCGTTTTCACGGGCAAAGAGATTAAGATGATGTTTGCTTTCACCCGTAACCAATGCGTCGCATCCGTCTTTCAGAGCGTCGAAAACAAATTCGCCGCCGGCGCCGCCGCAAACGGCAACTCGGCGTATCGCTTTAGCTGTCGGCACATATTTTACGCCGCCGACGCCGAGTCTCTGCTTTATAAATGCCGCAAACTCGTCGGCGCTCATTTTCGGCACATCACCGATACGCACCATCGGCGGATAATCTGAGTCCCCGTCGGTCAGCGGCTGCACATTTTCCATGCCGAGAGCGTGCGCAAGCGCGTCGTTTACGCCGTCAACCGCCGCGTCCAGATTGGTATGAGCGCATACGGCGGAGATGTCGGCGGCAGCAAGACGGTAAACCGGATGAGCGGTGTCAATCGAACGCATCGGATCGAATATAACGGGGTGATGCGAAACGATAAGCTGAGCGCCCAACGCAGACGCTCTTGATACGGCGTCAGCAGTAATATCGAGGCAAACAGCAACCTTGCTCACCGCTCGGTCACCGCTGCCCACCAGCAGTCCCGCGTTATCAAATCCAAGTGCCGTGTTAAACGGCGCCCAGCAGTCGAGCATATCGTAGATTTCTTTAACTGTCGGCATTTTTTCAGTCCTCCAATCGCTTTTTCAGTGCTTGCAATATAGTCTCCAGTTCCGCCTTTTCGGGATGATCGTCCCGTGCATTTTCAAGCGAGCGAAGCCGCGAGTCTATCCTGCGTATCTGGCGTTGAAGGTAATCCCGACCTTCGGCGGTCGAGGTCGTAACCTCGCCTATGTATTCATACTCGGGCGGATATTCGCGCCGATTGCCGTCAAAACGGCACTGCATAACCGTATACAGGCGGTGCGCGTCATAAACCGCACGTTCGCAGTCGATAACAAATCCGTTAGCAATAAGATAACGCCGCAAATCATCGGCGGATGTCATCGGCTGAAATATAAAGCGGTATTTTCCGCTGCGCGTCCACTTGGCGGCGTCAATTATCCATGAAATCAGATCGCCGCCCATTCCGGCAACTATAACATGATCGACTTCGTCGGGAGACACGCCCGCAAGTCCGTCGGACAGCCGCGTTTCGATACGGTCGTCAAGTCCGGCACGTTCGATATTCTTCCGCGCAGAGGACAGCGGTCCCTCGCCGATATCGGAAGCAATGACGCGACTGGCTTTTCCCGATCGTATCAGCTCGATCGGCAGCAGCGCGTGGTCACATCCCACATCAACGACCAAAGCGCCGCCGCGGACAAAATCCGCGACGGCTCTCAGTCTGGCATTCAGCGCCATGATTATTCCTTTGACGCGAAATGGGCGTTTATCTTTTCGACCATTTCGTCGACGGAAACGCCGTGAACGGCGCAAGCTTCCTCAAGGCTCTCACCGCGCGATGCGGGACAACCGAGGCAATGCATACCCATCTCCAGGAAAAATGTTGCTGTCTCTCTGTCGGCGTCGAGAATGTCGCCGATAAGTGATTGTTTCGTAACCTGCATTACTGTTTATCCTCCTCTATAACCTTCAATTCGCCTGTCATTATCTGTTTAAATTTCTCGCCGTCCATCTTTTCATGATCAAAAAGATATTTTGCAACAGCGTTAAGCTTGTCTTTATGCTCAGTGAGTATCTGTGTACCTCTGTTGTACGCGGTTTCGATAATGCGGTGGACTTCCTCGTCAATCTTAGCCGCGACCTCCTGTGAGCAGTTGTTGACATGACCGTAATCTCTGCCGAGGAACACTTCGTCGTTGTTATTACTGTACTGAATGGGTCCGAGATCGGGGCTCATTCCGTACTTGACCACCATGTCGCGCGCTGTCTGAGTTGCGCGCTCTATATCGTTGGACGCGCCGGTCGATACGTCGCCGAAAATGATCGACTCCGCGATACGGCCGCCGAGAAGCATAACCAGCTCCTCCTCCATCTCGCTCTGATATTTGGAGAATTTGTCCTCGCTCGGCAGTGAAATGGTCATGCCGAGTGCTCTGCCGCGCGGAATGATCGTGATCTGATGAACGTCGTCCTGTGTCGGCAGGTAGTAACCGGTGATGGCGTGACCCGCTTCGTGATAAGCAGTGTTCATCTTTTCTTTATCCTTCATTACACGGCTCTTCTTTTCCGCACCGGCAATGACCTTGATAGTTGCTTCCTCGATGTTTTCCTCGACAATTGCTTTCAGCCCCTTGCGAACTGCAAGCAGCGCCGCCTCATTAAGCAGGTTTTCAAGGTCCGCACCGGTAAAACCGGCAGTGGAACGGGCAATAGTTTTCAGATCGACATCAGGGCCTAACGGCTTTCCTCTGGCGTGAACCTTGAGTATCTCTTCTCTGCCCTTGACGTCGGGGTAGTTAACGGTTATCTGACGGTCAAATCGACCCGGACGCAGAAGCGCCTTGTCCAGAATGTCGGGACGGTTGGTAGCGGCGATGATAATAACGCCCTCGTTAACACCGAAGCCGTCCATTTCAACAAGCAACTGGTTGAGGGTCTGCTCGCGCTCGTCGTGACCGCCGCCGAGGCCTGCGCCTCTCTGACGGCCGACTGCGTCGATCTCATCAATAAAGATGATGGCGGGAGCGTTTTTCTTAGCCTGCTCGAACAGGTCGCGTACACGCGACGCGCCGACACCGACAAACATCTCGACGAAGTCAGAACCGGAGATTGAGAAGAAAGGTACGCCGGCTTCACCGGCAACGGCGCGCGCAAGCAGCGTTTTACCGGTTCCCGGAGGGCCGACAAGCAGCACACCTTTCGGTATTCTCGCGCCCATATCATTGAACTTTTTCGGGTTTTTAAGAAATTCCACTATCTCGACAAGCTCCGCCTTTTCTTCATCGGCGCCTGCAACGTCGGTAAACATTGTTTTACGCTTGTCATCGGTGATTTTCTTTGTTTTTACCTTTCCGAAGCCCATTGTGCTGTCGTTGCCCATCATCTTGCCCATTCGTTTTGACATAAAGACAAAGAAGAAAATGAGCATCGCAACGGTCAGCAGCGTCGGCAAAAATGAGATCAACCACGACGTCTCGTTACCGGGAACGTAGTTATAGGTGATCTTGTCGGCATCCGCCGCTGTTTTATTATGCTCAACGATGTAATCGTTTATATCCCTGTAAAAAATTTCGGAATCGGGGACGGTATATTTATAAGTCTTGCCGTCCGAGCGCTGCTTATAGGTAAGCTGGCGCGTTGTTATATTCAGTTCAAATTCCGAAATATCATCTTTGTAAAACTTTTCGACAACAGCAGAATACTTAACGGTATCCACTGTCTGATTTACCCGAACCATCGCCCAAACGCTGACGATTATCAAAACGGGTATCAGGATAAAAAGCAATACGTTGCGGACATTTTTATTCAAGATATCATCTCCTTAATAAGGGGGTTGCGAGTTATTTTTCGTAAACTGACGGTTTCAGCACGCCGAGGTACGGAAGATTGCGGTATTTTTCATCATAGTCAAGTCCGTAGCCGACGACAAATTCATCAGGCACGATCGTGCCGACATAATCGGCGGAAATGTCAGCCTCGCGGCGCGACGGCTTATCCAAAAATGTGCATATCTTGATGCTGTTGGGATTGCGTGTCAGCAACAGTTCTTTTACGTTGCTGAGTGTCTTTCCCGAATCGAGAATATCCTCGACCAAAAGCAGGTCGTAGCCCTTGAGGTCGATGTCGAGATCCTTGATTATCTTAACACGGCCGGATGTGGATGTACCCGAACCGTAAGACGATACGCACATAAAATCGATGCGGCAATGAATATCGATTGCACGCATCAGATCAGCCATAAAAACGACCGATCCCTTCAAAATGCTGACCATAAGCAAATTCTTATCCTTATAGTCTTTGCTGATTTGCTGTCCTAAATTCGTAATGATCTGTGCAATTTCCTCCTCCGTCAGAAGGATTTTCTTAATATCTTCCTTCAAATCCCGTCAACCTCCGATATGATAAGGTAATTTTTTGTATTTTTATCAGGTGCGACCCGCCGGTCACATCCGATGCCGAGTACATATACAACGCCGCCGTCATCGGCAATAACCGGCAGTTCACCGCGCTGATCGCACGGAATTTTCAGCTCGCAAAAGAGCTTTTTAAGGCTTTTATTCGCACGTTTTTGTAACCGTATCGCATCGCCGGGAAGTCGCGTGCGAAGTACCGGAACACCGATTATTTTATCATAATCAAGCATTGCGTTTGTTAACAAATCATTAACATTTAAGCCGCTTAAAATCTCGGTTTTTATGCATTTTGCGCCAAAGTTCACCGTTTTATTAACAAAGTCATAACAGGGTGTCACATTCTTCTCGGCAGGCATTTTTTCGGTGAATGTCAGCATGCCGTTTTCACAGACGGCAAAGCCGCCCTTCGGCATCTGACGCCGCCCACCAAAGCGGATAATGTCGCACACCTGCGAGCAATGGAGACTGTCCGGCTCAGCGCCGATTCTCTCACGCACGATCATGCTCACTGCACGCGCAAGTACTGCGTCGTGACATTCACTCAGCTGCTCACAACGGTAGCCGTCGCCGTCGCGCGCGTCTTCTACTGCCTTTTCGGCAAGAGACGAGATAAGCCCGTCCGCCTCACGCATCGATGCACAAAACCTCGTAATACTGTCGCACAGCGATGGATTTATACCGCGCATTACCGGCACGACCGCGTGACGCAATTTATTTCGCGTGTAGTCATCGGTCAGGTAGGTGCTGTCGGTAACGTACGAAAGCGAATTATCGGTACAATATTGCTCGATATCTGCACGCGAGCAGTAGATCAGCGGGCGTATGATATTGCCGCGAACAGGCGGTATTCCGCATGCGCCCTTTACTCCGGCACCGCGAATAAGATTAAGCAGTACCGTCTCGACGTTATCGTCGGCGGTGTGGGCGGTCGCGATCTTGTCTGACGCGTTTTCAGACAAAAACGCGTAACGAATGCGTCGAGCGCACGCTTCCGTGCCCTCGCCCGACTCCGCTGCCAGCCGGTTTATATCAAATCTGCCGACCGTAAGCGGTACGCCGAGCGACGCGCACATCTCGCGCACGAATTTTTCGTCACTGTCTGATTCGTCGCCGCGCAGCATATGGTTGACATGCACGGCTGAAACGTGAAGATCATACTGTTCACGAACAGCAAGCAAGCCGTGAAGCAATGCCGTTGAATCGGCGCCACCCGACAGTGCGACCGTCACGCTGTCACCGGAACTCAGCATATTACAGCGCGTAACCGCCGCTTTCAGCTTATTCAACATTCGGAGCCACCGAGGTAAAGCGTGTATACTGACCGTCCCAATACAGCGGCACGTCACCTATTCGTCCGTGACGGTTTTTTGCAACTATGCAGACCGCCTGATGCTCGTCGGCTCGCTGCTCGGGATCGTTCTTTTCGCCGTCGTAATATCCCTCGCGGTAAAGGAAAAGAACGATATCGGCATCCTGCTCGATAGAACCTGAATCTCGCAGGCTGGACAGCGACGGACGATGAGATTTTTTATCGTTTCCTTCGCCGCCGCGGTTGAGCTGAGCCGCGACCAGCACGGGAACATTAAGTTCCTTTGCCATCATTTTCAGGTTTTTCGTTATATCGGAAATAATCTGCACCTGATTATCGGTACGCTTGGTCGAGCCCATGATTCCGAGGTAATCGACAACCACCAAATCGACCTGTTTCATACGGCGCAGTTTTGCTTTCATTTCGTTTACGGTAATACCCGGCGTTTGATCGAGGTATATCTCCGCCTTAGACAGTATTTCGGTCGCCTGAACGAGATTTGTCCATTCGCTGCCCTCAATCTTGCCTGTACGCAGCTTTTCACTTGCGATGCACGCCTCTGCCGACAGCAAACGCTGTGCAAGCTGGTCACGGGTCATTTCCAACGAAAAGAAGCAGACGGTGCGGCGTTCCTTTAACGCCACATGACGCGCAATATTAAGCGCAAAGCTGGTTTTACCCATACCGGGGCGCGCGCCGAGAATGATAAGGTCGCTTTTGTTAAGACCTGTTATCATATCGTCAAGTGCGTTTATTCCGCAGGGAATGCCGATATATTCGTCGCGCGTCGACTCGTCGTTAAGTCGGTCGATACGGTAAATAGTCTCGTCACGCAAGACGTCGCGTATATGCACAAGGCCGGATGTCTCCCTGCCCTTTCGTATGTCATAGATATTCTGCTCCGCCTGCTCAATAAGCGCCGACGAATCGTTGCTGCCCGCTTCAACCTCGGCAACAATGCGCTGAGCCGCCTGCATGAGCGAGCGCGAATAATACTTGTCCTTTACAATGTCAACATAGGCGTCGAGATTTGCAGACGACGGCACCATCTGGACAAGCTGAGTAATATATGCCTTTCCGCCCGCGTCGTCGTATACGCCGCGCGCCTTAAGTTCATTCAGTATAATGACCGGATCAATGGTCTTGTTGAGCAGGTACATATCGGTCATGACCGAGAATATTGCCTGATGCTGCTGTATGTAGAAATGCTCAGGCTTGAGCACACCGCCCAGCTTGTCCATTGAGGCAGGGTCGATCAGCACCGAGCCGAGCACCGACTGCTCCGCTTCGGCACTGAATGGGGTCATGTGACCGCTCAACAGATCAAAATTCTGATTATCAGCCATAATCAACCTCTGTCAAATAGAAAAATTTTATATAAACGGTAAAACCGGCCGAAAACTCAGCCGTTTATTAAAAAACGCTGATGTCCGACCTATTACTCGGCAAGAACGACCGCTACGGTCGTTTTGGCAACGATACCGGCATAGAGCTTTATCTCCGCTGTATATTCGCCCGCGGCCTTGATATCGGCTACACTTATCTTTCGGCGGTCAATGTCGGCGGAAAACTGCTTTTTTATCTCCTCGGCGATTTCCTTGGAGGTTATTGAACCGTACAGCTTGCCGGAAGCGCCCGCTTTGGCATTGATCGTGACCGTCTTGCCGTCAAGCTTATCACAAAGCGCCTGAGCCGCTTTTTTCTCCTCGGCGATATGAAAAGCCTTTGAGTCCTCACGGTTTTTAAGCTCGGTAAGCGCCTGAGCGTCGGCATTTATCGCCAGATTACGCGGAAAAAGGAAGTTGCGCGCATATCCGTCGGATACCGACACCATATCGCCTTTTTTGCCCTTTCCCTTTACATCGGCTGTCAAAATAACTTTCATGGTAATGCTCCTTCTGCCGCTTGACTTTGCGGCGTGTAATGCTTTTTGACGGCGGTGAAGCCGCCGAATCGGTTATCATTTACTGTGTGTAAATGCGTCATGGTTTTGTTAAAATAACATTTTCGGATTATGATCCGAATGTATTGTTTTTTATTTGTATTACTTTTGCTCATTGCGGTAAGCGTCAATAGCGCCGACCAACATTCTGACCGCTCGGTCGATATCACAGTCGGAAAGCTGCGCCGCCGCCATGGTCAGATGACCGCCGCCGCCGAGCGATTCCATAATGAGCTGGACGTTTACGGCACCGAGGAGCCGATATGTTGATAATATCGCCGGAGCGGAACAAAACAAAGGATGCGTTAACGCCGTCTATGCCCAGCATCTCGTCTGCCGCCTGCGACGCAGCAATTCGCACGTCGGCGCCGGCAGCATCGGTCTTTGAAATCGCGCAGTCGCCGTAAACATACGAGTCGGCGATAATCGCGGCGCGCTCCTTATACACGGCAAAGCCGCTCTTGAAAAAGCTCTTTACATTAACCGTCGAAGCGCCGCAGCCGCGCAAAAACGCCGATGCTTCAAATGTGCGAACGCCCGAATTAAGCACGAAATTACGCGTATCAAGCATTATTCCCGAAAGCAGCGCCTCCGCCTCGACCTTGCCTATTTTCGGCTGTATGTACTGAACAAGCTCGCTCGTCAGCTCGCAGGCTGAGGAAGCATACGGATCGTGGTAGAAAATAACCGCATCGTCAATATGATCAACCGTCTTTCGGTGGTGATCGATGATAACCGTCGCCTGACATGCGTCGTACAATTCCGGTGCATCGAGGAAGCTGCGGCGGTGGGTGTCGCATATTATCAGCAACGTCTTTTTTGTAACGAGCTGCATCGCCTGCTCGGGAGATATAACGCAATTCGGATAGCCGTTTTGCTCAACATAATCGATAAGCGGATTACACAGCGACTTATCCCTGTTGACGACAACATTTGCCTGCTTGCCGGTCATATGTATCGCACTGTACAGTCCGAAGCATGAGCCGAAGCTGTCCAAATCAGGAAATCTATGACCCATCAAAAGCACATTGTCGCTGCCTTCAACCAATTCCCGCAATGCAGACGCAACGATACGCGTGCGTACACGGGTACGCTTGGACGAAGTGGACGACGCGCCGCCGAAAAACTCATAATCGTCATCGGTCTTTACCGCCGCCTGATCGCCGCCGCGTCCGAGAGCCATGTCAAGCGCCTGACGCGCAATATCTTCACATTCAAGCACGCTCTCGCTGCCGTGACCGACGCCTATTGACAAGGTGGCGTGTCCGCGGTCACCGAAGTCGAGAGAACGAACCTGCTTCAATATGTCAAATCGGTCGCGAACAGCCGCCGACAGGTAATACTCATCGGTAACGAGAAGATAATTGTCATTGCCGAGCTTGTAATACATACACTCAAGCTTTCCGGCGTAATCCTCTATTTTTTTGCTTATGGCGGAGACTATCTCCGCCTTTTCACTGTCACGGGCACCGCGCTGAAGCTCCTCCAGATTGTCAATGGTAATCAAAATGACTGCCGGGCAATTGTCGTTATACCGTTTCAGCAGTTGATCATACTCGGTCATATCGGAAAAATAGCACATCGTTCCGCCCTCTGAAAGATCGGAAGCGTAAACGCGCCAAACACCGGTTGACAGTTCGATATCAGCGTAGCCACTGCGGGCACAGTCAAGCTGGTCGGGAGAGATGAGCGACGACGCATCACAGCCGTAAATGTCCCTGCCGTTTAATATCCAATCGCGAAATGCGGAATTGTACCAAGCGATCTCACCGTCGCGCACCGCAAGCGCAGGCATATGCAATCCGTTCATAAGCTCGGTACCGCCGTTCACCTGTTTTGAAAGGTCGGCAATAACACGCCGCACGCTTTGCTGACGGCCGACATAGACAAATGAAAATGTTGCGGCGCATCCAACCGTTATGACAGCGCCGACAATACCGGCAGCAGCGTTGTACTTTCCGGCAATGAGCGACATAGCCAGTACACACGCCGTGAGCGTACAGGCTATCACTGTATACAGTCGTTTGAACGATCTCATTTTGCAGCATACATCCTTTCATGCGGTTTAACAGCATTATGCGGCAGAAGTGTATCTCTTGCGTATTTTTACGCAGATCATATCTCCATAATAATAGGCAGTATCATGGGTGAACGGTGAGTTTTGCTGAAAAGGAAACGTGACAGATCGTCGCGCACCTTTTGCTTAATGGTCGCCCAGTCCTTGCCCTGACAGGAATCGAGCACGGCACAGACGGTGCGCTTCGCGTCGTCAATGAGTCCCTCCGACTCCCTGACATATATAAATCCGCGCGAAACGATATCCGGTCCTGCCAATATATCTCCGCTTGCTTTGTCAATGGTCATTACGACGGCGATAAGTCCGTCCTCGGCAAGATGCTTTCTGTCCTTCAGCACAATGTTGCCTACGTCTCCGACGCCGTAGCCGTCGACCAGTACACGTCCTGCCGGAACCGAACCGTTTATTTTTATACCGCTGTCGTTGACCTCAACGACGCTGCCTATCTGAGCTATAACGATATTTTCCTTTTCAATGCCGACCGACTGCGCGAGCTTTGCATTTTTTATGAGGTGCTTATACTCGCCGTGAACAGGCATGAAATACTTCGGCTTTGTAATGGTCTGGATCATTTTGATTTCCTCGGCGCAGGCGTGTCCCGAAACATGGACATCGTACATACGCTCGTAAATGACCTCCGCACCCAGTTTCATCAGCTCGTTTACAACGCGAGTGACCATTTTTTCGTTTCCCGGAATAGGCGTTGCCGAGATGATTATCATATCCTCGGGGCCTATATCAACCTTTCGGTGGTCGGAAAATGCCATTCTGTGCAGTGCCGACATCGGCTCGCCCTGCGAACCGGTGGTGATGATGACCAACTGCTCGGGTCTGAACTTTCGGATAAGATCGGCGTCGATAAGTACGCCGTCGGGCACGTTGAGGTAACCCAATTCCGCCGCGACCGAAACAACGGTGACCATGCTCCTGCCGAGTACGGCTACCTTTCGCGAGCAGCGTACAGCCTCGTCGATTATCTGCTGTATACGGTGAATATTTGACGAAAAGCTGGCTACGATTATGCGTTTATTCTGAGCCTGAGCGAACAGCTTTTCAAACGTACCTCCGACCACGCGCTCACTGGGGGTGAAGCCGGGTCGTTCGGCATTGGTCGAATCGGAAAGCAGCATTGTCACGCCCTCGTTTCCGAGTTCGGCAAATCGTCCGAGGTCGATAACGTCGCCGTCAATCGGTGTCGTATCTATCTTGAAATCGCCCGTGTGGACAAAAAGTCCTCCCGGGCAGCGTATGGCGAATGCCACCGCGTCGGGTATCGAATGGTTGACGTGAATAAACTCTACATCGAAACAACCGACCTTAACATGGTTGCCGGGGCTGCAAATATGCAGATCGGCATGCAGGTTATGCTCCTTCAGCTTACCCTCGACCAAACCGAGTGTGAGCCGTGTACCGTAAATCGGCACTCCGAACTCCTTAAGCAGGTACGGTATAGCTCCGATATGGTCCTCATGTCCGTGAGTGATGAACAAGCCGCGTATTTTGTCCTTGTTTTTAATCAAATATGAAAAATCCGGAATAACGATATCAATTCCGGGCAGATCGTCGTCAGGGAACGCCATGCCGCAGTCGACCAGTATCATATCGTCGCCGCACTCGTACAGAGTAATATTCTTACCGATCTCGTCCAGTCCGCCGAGCGGAATTATGCGCACAGTCGGTTTTTCTCCGCGGCGTGAGCGTGAGCCTTTACCCTTTCCCTTTGTAGCGGTCGAACGCGTGCGGCTGACTGTGTCATTGTTCTGCGCGACCGCTGACGCCTTTTCGGTGCGCGCTTTTGTCGTCCTCTTTGAGCTGTTTTGAGCCTTTGCTCCTGCTTTTGATGACTTTGCGCCGGTGCTTGAACTCGTTTTTTGAGTCTTTGACTGTGCGTTTGAGTCGGTTTTAGCCGATCTTTTCGGTGTTTTTTTAGGTTCATCCGGTATTATTCTGCCGTACTGAGCCTGCGTCTTTTCCTCGGTCACTGCCGACATTTGCCGAGCATTTGCATTTCTTTTTTTCGGAGGTCTGCCGACCCGTTTCTGATTAGTTTCATTTAATACAGTGTCGCCGTCCGGGCGACTGCGCTTTGTTTCTTCATTCTGTTGCGCCATAAAGTTCTCCTTTTCCGTCGCTGCGCCGATTGGTTCAAAATTTTCGCAGTATATGCCTTGGTATGTAATATGGTTCATTTTACGGTATAACGCTCCGCCGTAAAACTCCGATAAAAATATTCAAAAGCATTGGTTGTTTGGACAATACGATTAGGTGCGCCGCAAGCGGTCGCAATATACCGTTATTCCGGCAAAAGTTTGATAAAATATATGTTGCGTTGCGGTGTAGTACAACAAAACGCCCCCGATATAATCAGGCAAAAGCGTGTCACGATCCCGTTTCGTATTATCCGTTCTGACAAATTAAATCACAATATAAAGATATTGCCCCCAGTTTGATATATTGTAACCCACGGGACACATATTGTCAAGGAATTACCATCATAATGCACTCACGCCTTCACCATACGATTATTATTGTTCGTACATCTCAATTTTAATCGACTCCGCATTTTGCCGATGGAATTTAAAAGTGGTTTTAGTGCATAATTAAATACAAATCAGCTTTTAAGTTGCACTTAGGTCAAGTGAATTGCTGAAAATATCTGTTTCCTACTCTCTATACATATGCGATTTTATAAGTTTACAAGCATATCTTTGTTTTATTGCCGTCCGCGTCTACCGGTTTGTTTTTTCAGCACCTGGCTCAATCCCGTTGTTGCCAATTTTGTCTGCTTATTGTATAATAAATTATTATTCATAACTTGGGAGTGCGAAAATGGTTTCAAAGCTGTACAGCATAGGCGTTTTCGGAATAGAAACATTTACAGTTGAGGTAGAAGCCGACATTGCAATCGGTATACCTGCATTTGACATAGTCGGACTGCCCGACACCGCCGTAAAAGAATCGCGCGGCAGAGTGCGATCTGCCGCAAAGAACTGCGGACTTGATTTTCCCGTCGGACGCGTAACGGTCAATTTGGCTCCCGCTGACCTGAAAAAAGAAGGAGCGGTATACGATCTGCCGGTGCTGATGGCGGTACTGTCGGCAGCAGGACAGATAACTGCCGACCTCAGCGACACAGCATTTATCGGCGAGTTGTCACTCAGCGGCGAGATAAGACCGATCTGCGGTCTGCTCGCAATGGCGATACACGCAAAAAGCTGTGGATTCAAGCGCTTCTTTGTTCCGGCAGGCAACGCCGCCGAGGCATCGGTGGTAACCGGAATTGACATCATACCGATAAGAAATCTGCTCGAACTGATGGAGGTACTGTCGGGCACTCGTGAAATAAAGCCGGTCAGCGCCGACGATTATCCCGATATCAAAATGAACGACTGCCCCGATTTTGCCGATGTAAAGGGTCAGCACGCCGCAAAAGCGGCTATTGAGACGGCTGCCGCAGGCGGTCACAACATACTGCTCATCGGACCTCCGGGATCGGGAAAAAGCATGCTTGCGAAACGCATACCGTCGATTTTGCCCGAAATGACCTTTGACGAGCAGATCGAGACCACAAAAATACACTCCATAGCCGGCGTGCTTCCGAGCGGCGTGAAGCTCATACGCCACCGCCCTTTCCGCTCGCCGCACCACACAATTTCGCCCGCAGGTCTGTCGGGCGGCGGCACGGTTCCGCGTCCGGGCGAAATATCGCTTGCACATAACGGCGTGCTGTTTCTCGATGAGTTGCCCGAATTTAACCGCTCCTCTCTTGAGGTGCTTCGTCAGCCGCTTGAGGACGGACGAGTCAACATCACCCGCGTGGCAGGCTCGCTCAGCTATAACTGCTTGTTCATGCTGGTAGCGGCGATGAATCCCTGTCCATGCGGCTACTACGGTCATCCGACAAAGAAGTGTACCTGTTCGCCGCGCGCCGTTTCAAGCTATCTCGGACGTATTTCGGGTCCGCTGCTCGACCGCATGGATCTGCATATTGAGGTGCCGCCGGTCGATTTCGATTCACTTGCAGATACCTCACGCAGTGAATCGTCCGCTGAAATACGCAAACGCGTCAACGCCGCCCGAAAAGCGCAGCAGCGGCGCTTCGACGGCACGGGTATAACCTGCAACGCGCGCATTACGCCGAAAATGCTGGACGAATTCTGTCCGATGACCGACGACGCGCGCACTGCGCTCAAATCGGCGTTTGAACGGCTGGATATGTCGGCACGCACCTACGACCGCATACTGAAAGTCGCACGCACGGTAGCCGACATCGACAACAGCGAAACTATTACCGCCGCACATATCATGCAAGCGGTGCGTTTCCGCAGTTTAGACAGAAAATACTGGAATCACGGATAAAGGTGAACTGAAAAATGGATAAAAAAAAGGTACTTGTGGCTATGAGCGGAGGGGTCGATTCCTCCGCGGCGGCGGCGCTGCTGATGGAGCAGGGTTACACCGTCGCCGGAGCCACTATGCAGATATGGTCGCCGGAGGAGATCGCCGCCGGCGATGCGAAAGAGGACGCAGTGCGCGACGCAAAAGCCGTTGCCGCACAGCTCTGTATCGATCACTACACATTTGACTTCAGCGAACAATTCAAGAAAAATGTTATTACGCCGTTTATCAATGATTATCTCGCCGGACGCACTCCAAACCCCTGCGTTTTTTGTAATAAAACCATGAAATTCGGCCTTTTTCTTGACCGCGCGCTCGAAATGGGATTTGACTATATCGCGACCGGCCATTACGCACGCGTAACCCATGACGAAAACGGATACCATCTCATCCGCTCTGCATCGGGCAAAAAAGATCAGACATATGTGCTGTACAACATGAATCAAACGGTACTGTCGCATTTGCTCCTGCCTGTCGGCGGCATGGAAAAGCCCGTTATCCGCGAGTATGCGGAGCGCTGTGGAATAAAGGTGGCGAGCAAACCCGATTCTCAGGAAATATGCTTCATTCCCGATGATGATTATGCGCGATATATCAAGTTCCACAGTGACTACACAGACGTTGAAGGCAACTTTGTCGACACCGACGGAAAGGTCATCGGGCGGCACATGGGGATCATCCACTACACTGTCGGTCAGCGAAAGGGTCTCGGCGCCGCCTTTGGTGAGCCGAAATATGTTGTTCGTGTCGACGCCGAAAATAACCGCGTCGTTCTCGGCGGCAACAACGACACCTTTTCAGCGTCGCTCACTGCCGACCGTGTGAATTTTTTAAGCGGTCGTTTTCCCGATTTGCCTCTCGCTGTCACCTCAAAGGTGCGTTACAGCGGCGGTGATTCGCCGGCAACCGTAACTCCGCTCGGAAACGGGCGTGTACGCGTGGATTTCGGGCCGCCTGTCAGAGCCGTCACGCCGGGGCAATCGGTCGTATTTTACAGCGGTGACGAGCTTCTCGGCGGCGGAATCATCGAATAGCTATGTGCATTAGCAGGTATTGACAAAGAATACGCGCGGATATATAATGTAAGAACCATTTAAGCCCTTTAGGGAGATATAAATGTACAAAACACACAAACCAAGCCGTTCACTTTTAACGGTAATGGAAAAATTCAATGTTGCGGCCGACGATATCCTTACTGTTACCTGTATGGATTTTTCCGTCGACTGCGATTTTGTTTTCTCGTGGCTCGTTCTGACAAAGGACAGAGTCTATTTGTTGCGCTCCGACAAGGTGATAGACAGTATTGATCACGTCGGTCGCACCGACGGCAAAAACGAAGTCCCTTCCGATGTCACGGTCGAGCAGTATCCCCTTTCAGATATAGAACGGGTCGAAGCCATGCCGCTTGCCGCAGGCTGCGTTTTTTGTATTTTTTCAGGCTCAGAGTGCAAAAAACTTACCGCCGCCAGCGCTACATGTACCGTCGGTGCAAATCATTTCGCCCAGTGCGTCATGCTCGCCAAAAACGGGGAATACGACCGCATTGCGGAGCTTAACCAAAAAAGCGGTCAAGGGCGCGGAGTTTGCCCCAAATGCGGCACGCAGTACAAGGATTACGGCAACCGAATTTGCCCGAAATGCAACAGCCGCCGCTCGTCCATGCTGAGACTGCTGAAGTTCTTTTTGCCGCACAAGGGAATGATCGCAGTCATGATGATCTGCATTGTTTTGTCGACGCTTGTCAGTCTTGTTTCTCCCTACCTCAGCGGTACGGTTCTGTACGGAGATATACTGGAGTGCAAGCTGGAAACCATCAATTTCGCCGGCATAAATGTCAAGGTGACGACCGCATTGCTCATCATTGCTTTGACCATTTTCGTAACTAAGCTTATCAACCGATTACTGTCGACCATTCAAAGCATCTCCG
Organism: uncultured Oscillospiraceae bacterium; assembly: GCA_900556765.1. Taxonomy (GTDB): domain Bacteria; phylum Bacillota; class Clostridia; order Oscillospirales; family Acutalibacteraceae; genus UMGS1976. The sequence continues at coordinate 7,664 of USQH01000004.1, read as the reverse complement.
TGGCAAAAATAGTTCCGTATGTCATCAGGGATATAAAATCAAAGATTTTTGAGGTAATGAGCCGGCTGTCGCTGGATTTCTTTCAAAGCCGCGAAACCGGAGGACTGCTCAGCCGCGTTCTCGACGACGCCGAACAGGTAACCGGCCTGTTTATTGACGATATGCCAAAGCTGATAGTCGACCTGATAACCATTGCCGGAGTTTCGATAGCAATGCTTGCGATAAGCTGGCCGATAGCCATAGCAGTTATCATATTTATACCGCTGTCGTCACTCATCACCATTCGTTTGATGCCGAAAATGTGGTCGTTGTTCGGTTTGCGTTTTCGTGCCTCGCGCGATTTAAACGCTCACATAAACGACAATCTGACCGGAGCACGCGTAGTGCGCGCGTTCGGTCAGCAGGAGTCGGAAATTGAGCGGTTTGAAAAATACAACGAGAATGTACGAAAGGCTGAGTACAAGATCGTCGGCGTGCAAAACGAACTGTACGCCACCTACAATTTGCTGCAAAATGTAGGTGTTTTCGCCGTGTGGGGTATCGGTGCTTTTATTGTCATGACCCGTTTGAACTTCAGCTACGCCAATATAATCACGCTTATAGGCTACATCGGTATGCTGAGCGGCCCCGTAAATGATATTTCAAACGCGCTCAGACAGCTCGCCAACTGCATGAACAGCACACAGCGAATTTTTGAGATACTTGACGCTCAGCCCGACGTTGAGGAAGCGGAAAATCCCGTCTTCCCCGATACACTAAAGGGCGATATAAAAGTCGAAAACCTCTCTTTTTCATACGACAAAAAGCATCGCGTGCTTCACGACGTCTCGTTTGAAGTCCGTGCCGGCGAAATGCTCGGCGTGGTCGGGCGCTCCGGCGCGGGAAAATCGACCCTGCTGTACCTTATTTCGCGGCTTTACGATCCCGACGAGGGCAACATTTATATTGACGGAATAAACATTCGCGATATGAAGCTGGTTGACCTGCACCGGTCAATAGCCGTCGTGTCGCAGGATACATACATTTTTATGGGAACGGTAGCCGAAAATATCGCCTACTCAAATCCGGACGCGCCGCTTGAAAAAATAGTCGCCGCGGCAAAAGCGGCAAGCGCGCACGATTTCATAACCAAACTGCCTGACGGATACGACACTATCATCGGATCATCCGGGCGCGAATTATCGGGCGGCGAACGCCAGCGCATTTCGATTGCCAGAGCAATACTGGCCGATCCGCGCATTCTTGTCCTTGACGAGGCGACCGCCTCAATGGACACCGAGACCGAGCAAAGCATACAGCAGTCGCTTGAGCAGCTTTCAAAGGGGCGCACGACCATTTCGGTCGCTCACCGCCTGTCGACTCTACGCAACGCCGACCGACTGATAGTGCTTGAAAACGGTCATTTGGCTGAAAAAGGCACCCATAACGAACTGATAGAGAAAAAGGGTATATATTACCGCCTTGCACAGTTGCAGGGCAAATCCATGACATTGGAAGGAGCTGAAAACGAATGTCCGAGCAACGCTTTCCCGTGGGATCGAAGCCCGATGGGCGCCCCACCGATGGGAGGCCCGATGGGCGGTCCGCCAATGGGAGGCCCGATGGGCGGAATGCCTCCGATGTGAGCGATACGCGATACATAAACCGCGATAATGCAGTCTTTTCGGCAACCGACGGCGGCTTTATCTCCCTCGATTTCGACGGTCGTCATTACGACCGCGTGCTGATATTCCGCTCTTTTCCGTTTTCGGACGCAGGCAAATTTCTATCGGTACGTGAAACGGTCGGTCGAAATGATGAGATTGGCATCATCAGGGATATTAACGATGTTGACGAGCCGACAAGAAAGCTCATTGAAAGCGAGCTGAAACTGCGGTATTTTGTACCCAAAATACGCAATATACGCGGCGTCCGTACCGAACACGGTTTTTCGACTTTTTATGTCATCACCGACTACGGTCAGATGAAGTTCATTATACGCAGTTCGGGAGATTCGGTTACACGCCTGAGCGACACACGTATCATCTTCACCGATATTGACGGAAACCGCTACGAGGTTGAAAACATTGAAAAGCTCAGTGCGTTGGAGCTTAAGCGTATTGACGTATTTCTGTAACCTGCCGCTGCGTATTACCGTTTCACGTATATTTTTCACCGAAAGGATATTTCATGAAGCTGCTGTTTGATCTGCCGGAAAAATATCGGCAGTTCGTCCCCGACGACGAGCAAATCGAATACTGCGCACCGTACGATCTCGGTGCTGACGGAACGGCTGTCTCCGACGGCTTTGTTGCCGTCACCGAAAAGCGTATTATCGTCGTGCGTGACAGCAAGCTGACAGGTCAATGGCTGCTTTCGGAAATCGACGGTGTGAAATATCAGTCGTTTATCGGCTGCGGCGCTCTGACCGTCATAAAGGACGGCAGATATATCCGTGCCGCAGGCTTTTCAATGCGTCACACGATCCGCTTTTCATACATAGTAAAAGGCATCAAGGTACTGCTTCGCGGCAAAAGGGATAAGGTCGAATGTCACGAAAAAGAAACCACCTGTACACGGTGCGGCCATCCGCTCGGCGGCGCCGTCACCTGTCCGAAATGTGACCGAAAAAATGTTTCGGCGCGGCGATTTAAGTCATTGTGCGGGCCGTACATTTTACAGCTCATACTGATTTCATTCGTAATGGTTGCCGTGACAATATGCACTCTCTACACACAGTCGGTGCAACAGAAATTTATCGACAACACCCTGCGTCAGCCGTCCGCGGACAAAATGAGCGCCGTAGTGGTGTTCGTAATAACCATGCTGCTGCTAACCGGATTTAACGTCGGCGCTACCATTTACAAAAATGTCCTATGCGTAAAACTGGGCGCAAAAATGAGTATGGATCTGCGCCGCCGCGTGTTTGAAAAGATACAGCAGCTTTCAATGTCGTTTGTTTCAGGCCGAAAGCCCGGCGAGCTTATGAACCGCGTCACCTCCGATACCTCCGCCGTGCGTGATTTTATGGAAAAAGCGTTCGGAAACATGATGTCCAACATAATCACGATGATCGGAGCCGCCGCGCTGATGTTTTTCATTAACTGGCGCCTGGCTCTGCTTTCAATAATCTTTATGCCGCTGTGTCTGTTTCTCACAAAAGCATTTAACAAGAAAATCCACAATCTTTTCCGTAATCAGGCCAATAAAAACGACGATATCAAAAACCGCTTGCAGGATGTTTTGTCCGGCATACGCGTGGTAAAAAACTACGGCAGAGAAAAAGAGGAGTCGGATCGCTTTGATGCGCTGTCGGGCAAATTCGCCGATGTAGAATACCGCAACGAGGTATTTTGGGCGATCTTTTTTCCGTTTTTGTCGTTGATAATGGGGCTGGGAATCGACTGTATCGCCTATTTCGGCGGACTGGATGTCCTCGGCGGCACGATGCCCGCCGGCCGCCTCATGCAGTTCACATCATATGCAACAATGCTCTATTCACCGCTCAACTGGATGGCAGGTCTGCCACGCATGATAATGCGTATGCTTACATCGCTTGACCGAATTTTCGACGTGCTGGACGATACCTCCGAGGTAGAAAGCAGCGGCACCGTTGAACATAAAATCAACGGCGATATTGAGTTCAGATCGGTTTCCTTTGGCTACAACGCGTGTGACACCGTGCTTGAGGACATAAACTTAAGCGTAAAAAAAGGTGAAATGATCGGGTTGGTCGGCGCATCCGGAGTCGGCAAATCGACCATGATAAACCTTCTTATGCGACTGTACGACGTCAATGAAGGGCAGATTCTCATTGACGGCATAGACATACGTGACTATAACAGCCGCTCGCTGCATTCACAAATGGGCGTTGTATTGCAGGAAACATTCCTTTTCGCAGGCAGTATTCTCAACAATATCCGCTACTCAAAGCCGAACGCTTCCTACGAAGAGGTAATACGGGCAGCAAAAATCGCAAATGCTCACGATTTTATCAGCCGTCTGCCCGACGGATACGACACATATATCGGTACAAAAGGCTTTAACCTATCCGGCGGCGAGCGTCAGCGCATTGCTATCGCCAGAGCCGTTCTTGCCGATCCGCGTATACTGATACTGGACGAAGCAACCAGTTCCCTCGACAGCGAGAGCGAACTGCTGGTGCAGCAGGCAATACAGCGACTGACAAGTGAACGCACCACATTTGCAATAGCTCACCGCTTGTCTACACTGCGAAATGCAACACGCCTGGTCGTATTTAACCGCAATCACAGAATCGAGGAGGTCGGAACGCACGAGGAGCTGATGGAGAAAAAGGGGATCTACTACGGACTGGTTACCGCTCAGAAATCGCTGTTCAAAGTCAAAACAGAGCTTGACGCTTTACCATCCGCGCCGCCGATGAATCCGACACCGTAAACGAAGCCGAAAACAGAATACTAAATTCGTAAACATCATATATCAAACACAAAACGGACGACTTTTTTCAGTCGTCCGTTTTTTTCTTTTAAAATTAAACTTGCAAATGATACTTTTTTTATTTGTCTCAAGCAGTCTGTGTAAAAAGCTTGAGTCAATTATTCCTTTAAACGCATTATCGGCGTATTTCGGTGAAAAGTCCCGATGATGATATCGGTTCGCCGCCTGCAAACAAGTGCGACGTATCGCCGAGCGAAACCACTCTGCCGATCGCCGTATTGTTGTCCGGCTCATGCATCTCCATCAGCGCGGTTGTGACCGACGAGGTCGGCAGAAAGAAAGTGTGCCACATATGCGGCAGAGGTACGCCTGTGATATGAGCAAGCAGCGCCGTTCCAAGTCCGTGATGGCAGAAAAATGCAACGGCGTCATCTCTATCGCGGTCAGCGTCGTCAAAGTTATATACCAATCCGTCGCGTGTAAAACCGTGTGCGGCAACCGTGCGGTCAAACTCCGCACACACGCTGTCGAAATACGGTATTATCTCGCTGTTCTTCCACAGATCGGCATCGCGCCAACGGCTTACATCAAGCGCACGCTCGTCCTCCGTCCACACTCTCGGCGGCAGATTCCACGGCGCGATCGGATAATCGGGAAGCCGCTTTGGAAACTCGCGCAGCCATTCGCAGGTGACTATCGGCAAGCCGAGCGCGTCGGCGGTCGGTTTTGCCGTCGCCTGAGCGCGTCCGAGCGGCGAACAATAAATTGCGTTTATTCCCTCGCCGACCAGCCGCTCGCGAAGCAATTCAGCCTCTCGTTTTCCCTTTTCGGTCAGTCCGTCTATCGAGTAATCCGGATCACCGTGACGAATTATAAATATTCTCATGTTATCGCTCCCGTTATTTTTACTTCAGCGCGTCGACCGCCTGGCGAATGTTATGAACGCCGATCAGTCGAATGTTGTATTTGTTATTTTCAAGCGATTTCAGGCAACGGTACGGAAGTATGCAAGTACCGAATCCCAGCCGTGCCGCCTCGGCAACGCGCATTTCTGCACACGGGACTGCCCTCACCTCTCCGGCAAGTCCTATTTCTCCGAACGCTATAACATCGTCGGGAACGACAAAATCCTTTAATCCCGAAACAAGCGACAGTGCGACCGCCAGATCTGAGGCAGGCTCGTCCAGTCGAAATCCTCCGACGACATTGAGATATGTATCCAAATTGGAGAAAAAGTAGCCGCAGCGCTTTTCTAAAACAGCAAGAATAAGGTTCATGCGGCTGTTGTCAAAGCCGGTCGCCACGCGCCTTGGATTGCCGAAGCCGCTGGCAGTTACCAATCCCTGCACTTCGGCAAGGATAGGTCGCGAGCCCTCCAGCACACAGGCAACGCAGGTACCGCTCACGTTTTCAGGGCGGCCCGAAAGCAACATTTGCGACGGATTCTCCACCTCAAACAGGCCGCGGTCGCGCATTTCAAACACGCCGATCTCGTTAGTGGAGCCAAATCGGTTTTTGACCGCGCGCAAAATTCGGTATGAAAGATTGCGGTCGCCCTCAAAGTAAAGCACGGCGTCGACAATGTGTTCCATGACCTTCGGTCCGGCGATAGAACCTTCCTTATTAACATGGCCGATGACGAATATCGGTATGTCGTTACCTTTTGCAGTGCGAAGCAGCATATTTGTACATTCGCGCACCTGAGTGACCGAGCCGGGTGATGAGCTGAGATCAGTCAGCGACATGGTCTGAATGGAGTCGATTATGACCAAATCGGGCTTTGATTCGCGGATATACTCACAGATGAGCTGCACATCGGTCTGTGCCATAACGCCTAGATTTTCGGTATCGACGCCGAGACGGTCGGCACGCAGTTTAATCTGGCGCTTTGACTCCTCGCCCGAAACGTATAGTATCTGCATTGTTTTGCCGAGATGCTGACATATCTGAAGCATCATGGTGGATTTTCCGATTCCGGGGTCGCCGCCGAGCAATACAAGCGAGCCTTTGACAATGCCGCCGCCGAGCACACGGTCAAGTTCACCGACACCGGTATGATAACGATGCTCGTCGTCTACGCCGATATCGCGCAGTTTTGCCGCGGCAAATTCACCTGTCGACGCGGCGCGGCGCACTGTCTCCTTGACCGGCGTGGGGGCAACTATTTCCTCGTTCAGCGTATTCCATTCGCCGCAGGCGGGGCAGCGCCCGTACCAGCGAGGGCTTTCGGCTCCGCACTCCGAGCATATAAAGACAGTTTTTGACTTAGCCACTTGATTTTTCAGCTCCCGTTATGTATTCGTTCAGTCCGGATGAAACGGCAAACGCCAGTTTCATCTGATACTCATCATTTTTCAGATTTTGCAGGTCGTCGTAATTGGACAAAAAGCCACATTCGACCAATACGGCGGTGGTCGTCGCATTATATATCAGATAGACATCGTCTGTACACGGTTTTATGACACGTTCGTTGTCGGTCTGCAACCTGTGCAAAGAGGTTTGTATCGACTGCGCCAGCTCCTTTGACCCGTCGGTCGAGCGGCAATAAAACATTTGCGCTCCGTGGCAGTAAGATGCCGAAAAATTGTTCTGATGTATGCACAGATAGATACTGTCCGGATTTTCCTGCATAACCGAGTAGCGATACATAATATCGGAGCGCTTTTTCTGCCGCGTGGTCGACCCGTCGGTATTAAGCGCGGTATCACAGTCTCGCAGCATTACGACATTATAGCCGTAAAATGTTAAAAGCTGCTGCAGCTTTAACGATACAGCGAGATTTATGTCCTTTTCCGCCGTGCCGTCTGCCGCGACCGCGCCGCCGTCAAATCCGCCGTGTCCCGCGTCGATTATTACCGTGCGTCTGGCGGTCGTATCCGCCTTTGAACCAAGGCCGACCGTTGCAGACAGGCAAAATGCGAGAAAAACGGCAGCAGCGATCAACAGCGCCGTTGATCTGATCTGTGCAATGTTCATTTATAACCACCTCATACTAATTTATGCGGCGGTGTTTTATTTAATTAGCGACGGTTTAATTATAAGTCACTGCGGCGGCGCTTGTCAACAGGCGCAACAGGCAGTTTTCGTTATAAAAATGCAAGGGCGAAAAGCTCAACGCTTTTCGTCCTTGTTTACAACGCCGCTATCGGCGGTTAATTACGCAGTCAATCTCTTTTCGAGATCAGTTAACGATAGTCTTTTCGGTATCGGCGTCAAAGAGGTGCATGCTCTCGCTCTTGAAAGCGATAGTGATATCGTCACCTGCA
>USQH01000003.1 GCA_900556765.1 uncultured Oscillospiraceae bacterium | reverse complement strand
CTGAAACGATCAGTATCATAAATGCTGACATATACAGGAGTACAAGCTGGATTATGGAGGCAACCTTGGCCAGTTTCAGTCCGCCTGTTTTGATATTGCCGCTTTGTGTGGAACGGCTGGTTGCATAGTGCGCCCAGAGTCCACAGCATAGAAAAATGAACGGGGTCATAGTAAGTAATCCGCTGAAAATATAATAAACCTGCGAAAAATCGGCCATTTTATACATGCTTTCGTCGACCCTCACGTCTTGCATCAAATAGCCCAAGAGTGCAGAGAAAGTTCCCGCTGAAAGAATCTGGCTCAGAATAGTTACCACACCGGCAGCCGAAAGCAGTATTGTCATAACCAAAAAGAGGGAAGACGAGCCAAGCTGCTTGATCAGGTTTACCATCGGATTTGATGATAGAATGGGTTTAACATTTTTGGCGGCAATTCTTGTAGTGTTGCCTGCAAAGCTGTTCGGAGTCGGCTGTTGCGGAGCGTAATATATCGGCTGAACGGGCTGCGTCGGTTGAACAGGCTGCGTCGGTTGAACAGGCTGCGTCGGTTGTGCAGTATGTGTGCTTTCTATTGGTTGTGCCGGCTGTGTCGGCTGAGCAGATTGCGCGGGACGTGCGGGCATACGCTGACCGCAGGTGGCGCAGAATGTGGAATTATCCGCGCATTTGGCGCCGCAATGAGGACAAAACATATTATAACCTCCCTAAAGTGATCATACCAATTACAGGATAATTATACAATATGAATAATTACTTGTCAACGCCCGAGAATGTCGCTCAAATTGTAATGAATACGCTGTGATAATCAAGAATAATATTGGGCTATCATATATTTTCCACGGTTATGCCATGGCAATGCATCATTGTATGCTAAAATGCGAATTTGCAACGACGAATGTATGATAAGCGGCTTGTACAGTTGCGTCGCAAATAATATTCGATGGGCGTGAAAGCATAAAAAAACCGCGACATGACGATACATCATGCCGCGGTTTCGCGTTTTTATTTAGTTATTGCTTAAAAATTACTTAAGCTCAACCTTAGCGCCGACTTCTTCAAGTTTAGCCTTCATGTTTTCAGCGTCGTCCTTAGAAGCAGCCTCTTTGAGGGTCTTCGGAGCAGCGTCAACGAAAGCCTTAGCTTCAGCAAGGCCGAGACCGGCAAGATCCTTAACAGCCTTGATGACCTGCATCTTGTTCGGGCCGACCTCAGCGAGGACAACGTCGAACTCGGTCTTCTCCTCAGCAGCGGCAGCGCCACCGGCAGCAGGAGCAGCAACTGCAACAGCAGCAGCGGCAGAAACGCCGAATTCCTCTTCTACAGCTTTAACGAGCTCGGACAGCTCGAGAACGGAAAGAACCTTAAGTTCTTCAACAATAGCAGTGATTTTTTCAGATGCCATTTTAACTTACCTCCAAATAGATATTGTGTTTTTGAGTAATAAAGTTGTTGCAAACCGAACGTTTGCGATTATTCTGCTGCGGGAGCAGCTTCGCCGTTTTTGTCGACGATAGCCTGTACGACGCGAGCAAAGGATGCGATCGGAGCGTTAAATACGTTGCAGACGGTAGCGAGCAATACTTCGCGGGACGGCAGCTTAGCCAGGGCTTCGATCTTGTCGAGGCCGATGATCTCGCCGTCAAGGAAGCCGCTCTTTACAGAGAACGTATCGCTTGTCTCGGCATACTTGCTGAGTATACGGGCAGCGGCGGTGTGGTCGTCCGTGCTGGTGGCGATGGCGGTGGTTCCGTTCAGAACCTCGGCAAGGCCGCTCAGGGGAGTACCCTCAACAGCAATGTTGAGAAGGGTATTCTTGACAACGGTGTACTTGATGCCGTTGTCACGCAGCTCTTTACGGAGCTTTGTATCGTCGGCAACGTTGATACCGCTGTAATTAACAACAACACCTGCAACAGCGCCGTCCAGTCTTTCTTTCAGTTCGGCAACCTGCTGCTTTTTAGCTTCTAAAACTTTTTCGCTTGGCACTTTGGTTTCACCTCCGGTAAATAAAAACGCCTGTCCCCGACGAGGAGACAGGCGTACGCAAATTACAACAAACGGAAAAGCACCGTGAATTTATAATTTGATATCCTATTTTCCTCGGCAGGCGGGTCGACAGCGACCCATTAGACCGCAAACCAATGCGGCACCTGCTGTCTCAGGTCAAGAACAGCTGGAATTATAATATCACAGACCAAGCGGTCTGTCAATATTTTTGTGCAAAAACTCGGTATCGTTTGATTAGTTATCAACCTTTGCAGGGTTAATTTTGATACCGGGGCCCATCGTGTTGGCAACTACGCAGGACTTGATGTACTGACCCTTTGCAGAAGCCGGCTTAGCCTTTACGATAGCGCCGAGCAGAGCGTCAAAGTTCTCCTGGAGCTTTTCAGCGCCGAAGGATACCTTGCCGATGGGGCAATGGATGATGTTGGTCTTGTCAAGACGGTATTCAATCTTACCGGCCTTAGCTTCCTCAACAGCCTTTGTGACGTCGGGGGTAACGGTGCCTGCCTTAGGAGTAGGCATCAGTCCGCGCGGGCCGAGAACTTTACCGAGACGGCCTACAACGCCCATCATGTCGGGTGTTGCGATGACTACGTCAAAGTCGAGCCAGTTTTCGTTCTGGATCTTTGCAACGTAATCATCTGCACCGGCGTAATCTGCACCGGCGTCAAGAGCCTTCTGAACATTGTCGCCCTTGGCAAAGACGAGGATGCGGACATCCTTGCCGGTGCCGTTGGGGAGAACTACGGCGCCGCGGACCTGCTGGTCGGCGTGGCGCGAGTCAACGCCCAGACGAACGTGAACTTCAACAGTTTCGTCAAACTTGGCGGTCTTGGTCTTTACGGCCAGATCCATAGCCTCGTTGACATCATAGAGTTTTGTTTTTTCGACGAGCTTTACGCTGTCGGTATATTTTTTACCATGTTTCATATTAAATGTGACCTCCCAATAGAGTGGTTAAATCGGAATTTTCCTCCCACCCGGGATTTTCAAGCCCGGGAGCAGACAAATAAATCAGTCAACGACCTCGATACCCATGCTTCTGGCAGTACCGGCGATCATGCTCATAGCAGTCTCGATGGTGGCCGCGTTGAGGTCGGGCATCTTTGTCTCGGCGATCTTTCTTACCTGCTCGCTGGTGATTTTGGCGACCTTGGTCTTGTTAGGAACGCCTGAACCGCTTTCGATACCGCAAGCCTTTTTAATAAGAACAGCGGCGGGCGGGGTCTTTGTGATGAATGAGAAGGAGCGGTCGGCATAGACGGTGATAACTACCGGTATGATGAGACCAGCGTCGTTCTTTGTGCGTTCGTTGAAGTCCTTTGTGAACGCCATGATGTTTACACCGTGCTGACCGAGTGCCGGACCAACAGGCGGTGCCGGCGTAGCCTTGCCAGCCGGAATCTGAAGTTTGATATAACCAACAATTTTTTGAGCCATTGTTGAGCACCTCCGAAATAAATGTGGTATGGCGGTACAGCTCTTATCCCGTGATAAAACGGAGCGGGACGGCTGCCCTCCCACGCGTCAGGCGGATGTTCCGCCCAAACTGCAGTAGTTGTGCCAGACTGAAGCTATGCTCAGTCCAACGGTTCGACCTGATCAAGCTCCAACTCGACGGGAGTTTCGCGGCCGAACATCGAAATTTTGACTTTGACGTAGTTTTTGTCAGGCTCCAGCTCCTCTACGACGCCCTCGAAGCCCTCGAGCGGACCGTCGGCGATGCGAACGTTGTCGTTTACACCGTAACGCAGCTCGATCACGCGCTTCTCGATACCGAGAGCGGCGACCTCGTCGTCGTTAAGCGGAACGGGATTGGACGAAGGACCGACAAAGCCGGTGACACCGCGGATATTGCGGACGACAAACCATGAATCGTCGGTGACGATCATTTTTATCAGAACGTATCCGGGGAAAACCTTTCGTTCATATTCATGCGTTTTGTCCTCTTTGATCTCGGTTACCGTTTCCGTCGGCACCTTGATGTCAAAGATGACGTCCTGCATATTCCGGTTCTCTACGAGCTTTTCAAGGTTTTGCGCTACCTTATTCTCATAGCCGGAGTAGGTATGGACAACATACCATTTAGCTTCATCCATGATAAGACCTCCAAACTAACTTACAATCAGGGGCAATCAGGATTGTTTGAGCGACAGAATGAGTTCCAACAGCTTGCCGAGACCGGTGTCCAGCAGCCAGATGAACAGACCGCAGATAGCACACATGACAAGAACGACCAGAGTGTTCTTGAGAACGGTCGAACGGCCGGGCCAAGTGATCTTTCCTATCTCGCTCTTGTATTCACGAATGGTGGTGATAAAGCGCTTAAAGATCGTTTTCTTTTCGCCGTTCGACGCGAGCACGTCGGCGTAGTCGGCAACCAGTATCGCAACAGCCGAAAGAACGGTGAAAGCGAGAACGAACGCGAACAGCAGATAGAAGAAAATCAGATATTCGCGGGTCGCGGCGGTCGAACCGGTGATCGGACGAAAATCAACGTATGATCCGACGGTGTTGAATCTGAACAACAGCACGAGTATCGAGGAGATTATACCCGATACAAATGCGGAGACCATGTACTTGCCCTTTTTAAAGGACAGACACGACATTACAGCTGAAAAAGCAACTGTCAGAAAAGCGAAGGTGTAGTAGGAAGAGACCTGCATATCGACCGTGTTGCCCGACCATGACTTTGCATTCATGCCGAAGGCGAGCTGATAGCCGAATAGTTCAAATGTTTCCGTGCCGACGATCTTTGCGATCGGGCAGAAGAACATCGCGAGAGCCGCTATACCACAACCTATCGCAATGATGCGACTGATTATTTTAGCAACCTTCATTTGTAGCCCTCCTAATCACTTTGTTTCCTTGTGGAGAGTGTGCTTTTTGCAGAACCTGCAATACTTGTTCATCTCAAGTCGATCGGGATCGTTCTTCTTGTTCTTCATGGTATTGTAGTTGCGCTGCTTGCACTCCGTACAAGCTAATGTAATTTTTACTCTCATTGACGGCTCCTCCCGTTTTACGGAAAAATTTAGCCTTCCTCAAAAAAATAAGAGAATTTATGCGCAAAAAATAAACCCTCTCAGAGGTATTGACCATTTTACCACATTTGTCACGCGAGGTCAAGCAGATTTTTCCGAGATGTCGAATTTATGCGTAAATTCTCTTATTTTATGTGTGTTTTACTGTTTTTTAGTGCGTTTTACTGTACTTTTCTGAACCAAGGCAGCACGCTGAGCGGTGCTTTGACCGTATGAACGCCGCCGCTGTAAACGGTTTGGTCGTTTTGCGACTGCCATTTGCCGTCGGGGAATACGACTTCGCGCTCGGTCTGACCCTTTTCGATGACCGGTGCGACCAAAATATCGCTGCCGAGCATAAACTGATCGGTCACGCGTTCAAAACCGCAGTGTGGATAGTTGTACTCCAGGTTGCGAAGTGTCGGCTCGCCGGTAAGACGCGTGTTCTCGAGCATGGATACTATCTCGTCCGCCATATCGGCGTGCAGCTTTGCGGCGTCACGGACGTAGCCGAGATGTTTTTCGTCAAGATCCTCCCACGGTGCCCACGAAAACTGCATCATCGGAAACAGCGCGGACACCTGAGCCATACGCACGAACAGCTCCGGGTCGAATTTGTCTCTGTGCAGTGCGCGGTAGGTCCATTCGCCGCCGCCTATCATGTCGGGGCAGATGTACGGATGACCGATCACTCCGTTGATAAGCGCAGCGGGAATGATGGAGTCAATGCCGTTGCCGTGCCACTCGTGGTTTCTGTCGGACAGGCGCTGTATGACCGCCTTGCCGCCGCCCTTAAATGTGTCTTTGTATTCGTGATACTCGTATTTCTCGCCGAATTCGTTCCATGCGATGTTAAGCTGTGCGGCGGTGTGAGATGTCTGTGCCGGCTTGTTGACCAGATGTCCCTCGGCGTAAGAGTGGAGGTTGCCGCCGTCAAATTTGAAGCCGTCAACTCCGTATTCCTCCATGAGATGATGTAATTTGCCGTCGAGCAGTTCAACGTCGTAGGAATTGGTCATGTCGAGAATAAAGCTGAAGCCGTTCCACCACTCAACCAAAGCGTACTTGCCGTCTGCGTTGCGTAAATAGTGCTTGTCAAATGTCTGCGGATTATAATCCCAGCGAATGGTCTTGATAAAATCAAGCCCGTCGGGGCAGACATACGGGACCAGCCACAGCATGACGACAAAGCCCATTTTGTGCAGCTCGTCGACCATTGCCTTCGGATCGGGGAACTTGAGACGGTCAAATTCCCAAATGCCGTAGCGGCCGTGCCAGCCCTCGTCAATTATCAGTACGCCGGGCCTAAAGCCGTGACTTATGATATCGCGGGCGTATTGCAGAACTCCCTCCTGCGTCGGGTCGTATGTAAACTGCATCCATGTGTTGTACTGCGCTGTACGGAAAAACAGCTCCGGCAGTTTTTTGTCGGAAAAGGGAAAATGAGCCTTCATTGCGGCAAGATAAGCGTCGCGCAGATTTTTACCTGCTTCGACCAGTTCAACTTTGTCGCCGTCAATGGTAAATTCACCGTTTTTTATACTGACCTTGAATGCACTGTCGCTCCAAATGTAGCGCCCTTTGCTGGATACATACAGCGGCATGGTCTGATTCTGAGCGTCGGCGTTATAGTCGGCGTAGTGCTCGCTGTCGGCGCCGAACGGCTCCTTACTGCCGTCGGAGGAGCTGCCGCCCCACCAGTATTCGTTTTCCAGCATTTTAAATATATATTTCACAAATATCCGCCTCCGAAAGGTTAAAACCGATTATTTTACAATAGTGCATGACTATTATAAATGAACCTACTGCTAAAGTAAAGAAAAAATACGCCCGTGAGCCGCCGTTGCGGCTGTATTCAATCGACCGTCACAAAGTAAAAAACGACGCCGTTCGATTTGCTCGAACAGCGCCGTTGACAACTGTTTGGTTGACTTATCAGCCGAGAATGTATATCTCGATATTGCGCACGCCGAATTTGTTGCAGGCTTTTTCTGTGGTAAAGAAGAGGTCGGCAATGATTCTGTTGCCTTTTGCGAAGCCGCCTGTGTCCTCAGCCGACGCATATCCGTAAATGTACTTGCCGTCGGATGAACGGATGAACATTTTAGTGCCGTAGGGGATCTGCTTGGGGTTAACGGCGATGTATCCTGGACGTGTTTTTTTACCGGTAGCGGTGGGGTTGCCGGTGTAGGTGTATGCGGTGGCTTTACCTGTTATCAGTTTTTTGTAGTGGACCGGAACGCCGTTTTCGTCCAGCTCAAAGTCGTTAGACGGCTTGAGAGTGGAGATATATTTGTAACCGGCAGATGTGTAGTAAACGGTAGAGCCGTCGCCGGCAGGTTTCTGTTCTGTAGATGACGAAGAGGATGAAGATGAATCGGTGCTTTGAGACGGCTTGGAGGTGTTTTTGGGCTTGGCGGCAGTCTTTGTGCCGACAACCGTCTTGCAGGTGACCGGCTCGGTAATGATTTCTTCGTTAACTACGGTCTTTGATACGATCTCGCCATTTATCTCCACCTGATTATAGGTGATGCGCTTAAGTCCGTCTTTGCCCTTGACGGTGCATTTGACGGTTCCGTTTTCGACGGAGGAGGACTTGGTGACTATTGTTTCGTAGGGAATGGTAACATCCTCTGTGACCGTGGTGGTTATTATGTCGTAAATTTCAATAGCCATTCCATCGGTGATCTTGTCATTGACCGAGCAGTTGAGAACCATGTCGTCAGTCAGCTTAATACCGGCTTTTTTGACCGCGTCGCCGACAGTGGCGTCAGGCAGGCTTACATTGACGACTTTGTCGCCGTAGATGACGGTGGCGTCAAGCGCACGCTTAAGAATGATCTCGCCCTCGCGGGGGGTGATCCAATTCATGGAGTAGGTGTCGTCGCTGTCGAGCTTAATTCCTGCGTACGAAAGAATGCGTGACGGGCTGGAGGTCAGAGTGTAGATGACCTGCATGAGCGAGCTGTCAATAATCTTTACGCGATTGACAAGTCCGCTCATTCCGGCGGTCAGAGCCGAAATAAATATCGTCAGGCTGAGCATGATCGCAATGCTCTGACGCACGATGACGGGTGTGTGCTTAAACAACTGTTTCATTGTAATAAATCCTCATTTCCCCGCGTCGGAAGTTTGCTTACGCGGTTAATTTGTAATTATTCTGTAATGTTCCGGAAGCGGCGGGAATTTGTTCCCTTGCTCCTATTTTAGTTGCCTGAGCGGCATTATATTCAATCCGATTCACAATGTCAACCTGTTTTTTGCCATTTGCTTTGTGCAATTTCACCAAACATAATTCTAAAATAGAAATTAAAAATGAGTTGTTACAGGTTTGTAACCTTTGTAATATGTCGTAATAAAAGATTTTTGCAAAAAAGATTTGTGCAACCCTCCGAAAAAAATTAAAAGTGCTGCAAAAGGTCTGTAAAAGCCTGATATCAACGGCTTTTTCAGATGTTATTCAATTTTTTATGAACACAAATTGCACGATTATTTACACCGATTTTTAAATTTACATAGTTTAAAAAATAAAAAATGCAATTATAATTCTGTTTTAGAATTATAATTGGCATAATTTTCGTGTATTTTTTTGAATTTTTTTCCTATCAAATAGTGGTTTTACTCCACTTTTAAGCCAAATTCGGCAGTTTTTTACGTTTTAAACGCCGCTTTTTGCGCTGAAACGAACACTGTATAAGTTAATTTGAAATAATATAAAATTCAATTTTACGTATGAACACGATCTATATATGAACACGCAAATATGCTTAACGGCGTTGAAAAAATCACTGCGCTTTACAACAATTTTTTACTGTGTTGTGCACACATATTTTACAATGTTCGGGGAAGATTCACACATAAAAATAAGACTTTTTTAGGCTCTCTTACATTATATATAGTAAAATATATAAAAAAATCCGTCCCCCGATAGGGACGGATCGATAAATATGACAGTATTAAAATATGAGGATCAGACCGATAACGATCAGTAACAGTCCTACGAAGAAAAGCGCGGAGCTTGCCAACCAGACGAATACCTGTCGTGTTTCGCGGGCGATCTCGGCGCGTTCCTTTTGGCTTTTTGACGTTTCATACTTTTCGCGCATGAAATGCTGAGCGCACCAGTCGGGCTGTATCCACTTATAAAACGCGATGCACAGCAGTACAGCCGCAGCCGCCAGCAGCACGCCGATGATAAACAGAGCGATACCCATTCGCCTCACCTCCGATAATGTCATTTACAATATATATATATTGTATTATAGAAATGTTGCGGAAATTACAGCGTTTTGAAAACAAACTGTCTATAAAATCGCCAAATCATTTGCGCCGCAGAGAAATTAAAAGCAGGCCTGACAGCGATCCGATCAAAATGCCGCATATTGCAAAAAGGAGCCAGTTGTTTGCGGCAAAGCCGACGCAAATTCCCAGTAAAAATCCGATGACGACTGCGAGCATAAATATCGTTAGCGCGTCTATACGTTCACGCGGAGCAGAGGTGTCTTTGGCGACGCTTTCAACTATGTTTTCGACAATGTTCTCGGTATCGTTCACGGAAGCGATTTCCTGCTGAGTGGATGTCAAATCGTTTTTGATTTCATTTTCCATAGCTTTAAACCTCACTTATCAATTTCTTTAATTGCGTCGGCAACGGCGTGCGCGCACACCTCAACACCTTCCGGTGAGATGTGAATGCAGTCGGGACCGATCAGCCGTTCTTTTTCAGGATTTACCAGTGCAAAAAGGTCATTTATCGGGCAATCGTTCTGTCTCATAAAGCGGATTAGCTGACGGTTGTATTCCTCAATATACTCAACCTTTTGATTGGGCGATCCTTCTTTGACGGGGGTAATAGTCGCAAAAATGACCTTGTCGGTCTTTTTGCGCAGCTCCCTGAGGATGAAATCAACATATTTAAGAAATTCGGGAATGGGCGTAAACGCGCCGTCCTCCTTGCAAACCACGGAGGTATCCCAAAGTCCTACGTTCCAGTGAATAATATCCGGTTCACCGCAAGCCTCAAACCAGCGGCCAAGCTCGTTAAGCATGTACTTGCAGAATCGACCGTTTTCGCTCGGCCAAACGACCTCGTAACCGTCGCCGAGCAGTTCGGCAACACGGTCCTGATAAAGCAGGCGAATTGAGTCGCCTATGAGCATGACGCGCTTTTTAGCCATTATTTTTGTCCTTTCCCACCGCTTTTATACGGTGAATGAGCAATTGCAAGCAATTATTTAAAAACAAAGTGCTTTAAAATGTACAATATCAAAATGTGCGCGGGATAAAAAATGTAAAAACCGAGCTGCAAAGCTTTTTTAGCCGCTTTTGATTTAGGCTCAGCGCCTTTTTTTCCGTTGTACAGGAATATCGGGATCAGCCCGAGCACGCGCGGTAACTGCATATAACCGGGTGATTTGAAGAAAAACGGACGCGTAAAGACATATGCACGCAGATTGATGCCGAAACTGCTCAATACGGCGTTTGCAGCGTAATAGCTTATGGCTTGCCAGCCGGTCAGCAGTGCGATCGCCGCGGTCAGACACAGGCGCGAGCGAATATCGTTACCTTTAAAAATGTGAAATGCAATAACCGTCAGCACGCCGATGTAGCCGTAATCGCAGTTAAGCACCATTGCCGCGGCGCAGCAGGCAGCGACGGGCAGCAGAGTCAGCAAAACGTGCCGGCTTTTCACCGCGTCCATCATAGCGATACAGCAAAGGCCGAGCAAAAGCGTTATAAACACATTTTGATGTTGAGTATTAAAAGCCGAGCCGTAAAACAGCAGATCGTATGGAACCTCCGACAATACTGCAAACAGCGCCAAACGCAGCATATACCGCTTCAGATCGTGAGTGTGGCGGTAACCGTTGACGATCAGAAAGGCGAATATCGGAAAAGCGATGCGCCCGATATATCTGAACGGCGTGATATGCCATGCGTAGCCGATGTGATCAATCAACATGGCGGCGCAGGCAATCACTTTTAAAATCAGCGCGTTCATTACAATGTAAGCTGACCGAAATCTTCGGCGTTGTCACCGTCATAGACGGTGTTTGCGATTACCACAGGCTTTTGACCGCCGTGGATTCCGCGTATTTTCACACGCATGGTAAACTGCGCCGGAACGCGGTATTTTTCGCTTACCTCGGGGCCGCAGGAATGGGAACCCATGCCGCTGACCTGATAGTCAAAGCGGACTGCGGTCACGGCGGGCTTATACAGCTTGTAACTGTGTTCTGCCGCCTCCATTTCCTCGGCGGTGTAGGGCAGAGCCTGGAACTCAAACGGCTGCTCTGAGCAAAGTACGATACCTTCGCCGGATGCATTGCGTACTGCCGCCCATTCAGTGGCGTGGTGATTGCCGTTTTCCTGCGGACGAATGTAGTCGTTGTACAGGTCGGCGACCTTTGCGTGGTATCTGCCGATGCGGCAGGCGAGATGCTTGTCGATGTAGCTTTCGGTCGGGCCGTAGCCAAAGTACTGAACATCGTCGTACGAGGTGTCCATTGCTGTCTCGATACCGAAACGCGGAATGTAAAGCGGGTGTTTGTTGTCAACATCGCATTTAAGGTCAATTTCGCCGGCACGGTTTACCGTCCACACGGCGTCGGCCTTAATATCGACGCGCTTAGACGGAGCGACCATGCCGAATTTGACGCGTATGCGTACCGTGCCGTCGATCTGTTCAATGTCGTTTGAATAGGTGTATGCGGTCATCAGGTTCATTCTGGCGGAATACCAGTTTCTTTTGATCCACATATCGTTGTCGGTCGGCGCGCGCCAAACGCCGAATTTCATCGGCTTTTTGAGCAGATTTCCGCCGCCGTAGGAAACGGCGTCGAATGCGCCGGTGTTTTTGTTGTAAACGTGGCAGAAGCCGTCGCCCTTGATAGTGACAAGATCGCCTTTTTCGACAACCTCGGCGGCAAGCCTCGGCATGATAGCCTTAACGCGCGCTTTTTGTGTCGGCAGCTCGAACTGTGCAAATGCAAGCTCGGTACCCTCGTCGACCAGTCCGCTCATGCTCAGCGCGGTGAAGTAGATGGTGATAAAGCAGCGGCCGTCTGCCGGCAGCGAATAGTCGATGTGCAGTTTATCGCTCTTATGCGCCGGAATTGCGGTAACGCCGAGTGATTTGTCCTCGACAACCTTGCCGTCGCGCGTTATTTGATAGTGCATTTCAAGCCGCGAGAGGAAGGTGAAATCGTACAGGTTATGTATGATAAAGTCGCCGGTCGTCAAGTTGACCGCTTCGACCTTTACCGGCTGAAGGGCGGCTTTCAGCTCCTTGAGACCGGTGTGGGGACGGCGGTCGGGGAATACCAGTCCGTCAACGCAGAAACAGCCGTCGTTGACAGTGTCGCCGTTGTCGCCGCCGTAGAGATAGATAGGCTTGCCGCTTTCCTTGTCGTTGCCTGCAAAGTAGGCGTGGTCACACCATTCCCAGCAGCAGGCGCCGATGAAGCGGTCGTGGGAGTAAATGACGTCCCAGTAGTCTTTCAGATCGCCGGGGCCGTTGCCCATGGCGTGGCAGTATTCACACAGGAAGAATGGACGGGGATCCTCGCTTTTTTCGCAGTACTCCTTGCACCAGTCGGGCGAGGTGTACATACGGGAATAGACGCTGGCGTCGGGCGTGACCAGACGCGTGGGAGAGTCAACGTCGAGCATCGGCTCAAAATGCACCCAGCGGGAATCGTCGCGCTCCTTTGTATATGCAATGACCTTTGAAAAATTCTCGCCGAAACCGGATTCATTGCCCATCGACCACGCAATAATGCAGTGGCGGTTTTTGTCACGCTCGATCATTCGGTCGATGCGGTCAAATATTGCGTCGTACCAGTCGGGGTCGTTAGCCAGCTTGTTGAGGTCGATCTCGTGCATACCGTGACACTCGATATCCGCCTCGTCAATGACATAGAAACCGTATTTTTCGCACATCTGCAAAAATCTGGGGTCGTTGGGATAGTGTGATGTGCGAATCGTGTTGATATTATGCTCTTTCATCAGCTTCAGGTCGCGCATCATGTCCTCGACTGAGCAGACGTAGCCGGTGAACGGGTTGGAATCATGGCGGTTTACGCCCTTGATTTTTATCATTCTGCCGTTAAATTTAAAGGTGCCGTCGGCGATCTCGCTGCGGCAGATGGCGACCGTATCGGCAATGTATTCGCCCATGCCGTCGATCAGCACAAAGTATCGTTCGGGATTTTCGGCGTTCCACAGAATCGGATTCTTGATGCGGATCTCGCAGTGTCCGTTTTTATCGGTTTTTGCCTCGCCGGCGTCCTTGCCGTCGGGATCGGTCAGCGTGACGACGATGTCGTCGGGACGCGCCGCCTCGAAATCCATGACTATCAGCGCTGACGAATGGTCGGGCGCAAGCTCGGTGCGTATTTCATAGTCGCGGATGTGACCGCGGGGACGGGCGAGCATATAAACGTCGCGGAAAATGCCCGAGTATCTGAATTTATCCTGATCCTCAAGATAGCTTGATTCGCACCATTTGAGATTGAGAACGGTAACGCGGTTGCGTCCGGGCTTTAAGAATGATGTGATGTTAAATTCACTGGTGCAGTGTGAAACCTGCGAATAACCGACAAAACGTCCGTTTACATAGAGGTAAAAGCAACTGTCTACGCCCTCAAAAATAATGTATTTTTCCATTCCGTCCCATTCGGCGGGGCAGGAAAAGTCGCGCGCGTAAACGCCTACGGGGTTATCCTTCGGTATGTAGGGAGGGTCGCAGGGGTAAGGGTACTGAACGTTGACGTACTGAACGTGATCGTAACCGTCAAACTGCCACATCGACGGAACCTTGGTAACGCTCGATTTGTCGAGAGCGCGGTCGGGAGAGACTATATCCTCCGGCACCTCATCTATATTTTTGTAGTAATGAAAATCCCATTCTCCGTTCAGCAGACCGAATCGGTCGGATTCCTCGCGCGGACGGTCAAAAATGTCGTGCGCATCGGAAAATGGAATGTAATAAGCACGCGTTTTTTCGGTGCCTATATGCAGCGTTTTCAGATCCTCGTAGTAGTGTGTAACTTTCATTATTAAAAAACTCCTCCTCGTAGGGGATTTATTGGCGTGAATTTTATTCTTTTATCCTATCAGGCTGCGAACCGCAACCACGTCTGAGCCGCTCTTGAACACGCGGGTGACGCGTTTGCCGATAATGCACACCAGCTCGTAATTGATTGTTCCGAGCCGCGCGGCTATGCTGTCGACCGTTATTTCCTCGTCGCCGTCGCGGCCGAACAGGGTGACTGTGTCACCGACGGCGGCTTGCGGAATATCGGTCACGTCAATCATCATTTGATCCATACAGATACGGCCGATTATTTTTGCACGCTTGCCGTGCAGCAGGACGTAGCCGTCCTCTGCGAGCTTTCGCTGATAGCCGTCTGCGTATCCGACCGTTACCGTCGCGACCGTCATGTCGCGTGGTGTAGTAAATGTACGGCCGTAGCTGATATCCATTCCGGCAGGCAGCCGCTTTATCATTGAAATGACGCTCTTAAACGACATTACAGGCTCGAAGCCGGGGTTTTCCAGCATATCCGACGGCATAAGACCGTACATGATGATGCCGGGGCGCGCACCGTCGAGGTGCATTTCGCTGTGGGTGAATATTGCCGCCGAGTTGCAGCAGTGCTTGATTTCAAATTTTATGCCGCTTTGCTCGATCTTATCAATCGCGGTAACGAAACGGTCGTATTGAGCGCGCGTATAGCTGCCGTCGGAGTCTCCGTCACGGTCGGCGGCGGCAAAATGGGTAAAAACGCCCTCCGGTATAAGTCCCGGCAGGCGGCAGGCGGCAATGGCTTCGGCAACGCCTTCGTCGGTGTAGCTGTCAAAACCTATACGGTGCATGCCTGTGTCGAGTTTAATATGTACATATACCTGCTTGCCGCATTTTACCGCGGCATCGCTGAGCGCTTTTGCATAATCGGCTGAAAATACCGCCTGACGAATTTTCAGTTCGGCGAGCTTTTCCGCGTATTCGGGCGGAGTGTAGCCGAGTATCAGGGTCGGCTTTTCGATATCGCCGCGCCAAAGCTGCTGCGCCTCCTCCATATTGGAGACGGCAAACATATCGGAGCCGATAGAATCAAGTTTGTTTGCCACGAACTCAACGCCGTGACCGTAGGCATCGGCTTTTACAACCGAGATCATTTTTTTGTCGCCTATCAGTTTGCGTATCAAGCGGTAGTTGTGCTCAATTTTATCAAGGTCTATTTCGACCCAACAACGCTTGAAAAAATCCATTGTATCGCCCTTTTTCTGTTATTTTTTCGCTTTTGACGTTTTATTATTATAGTATACCTGACAAGGTATGTTTGAGAACATTTAAAAAATGTGCCGATACGCACCGCAATCGTTTGGTCAGACTGCCATGCCGCCGTCAACGCCGATTATTTGTCCTGTAACGAAACGGCTCTCGGCAAGATATAAGGCGCACTGTGCGACATCCTCCGGCGTACCGATACAGCCGAGTGGAGTTTCGTCTGCCAGAGCATCGATAGCTGCGGCGCTGAGGCATCGGTTCATCTCGGTGTCGATCACTCCGGGGGCAATGCAGTTTACGCGTATGCCCGAAGGGCCGACCTCCTTTGCGAGCGCCTTCGTCATGCCGGCAAGCCCCGCTTTGGTCGCTGAATAAGCCACTTCACAGGAGGCACCTGTCGTGCCCCACATGGAGCCGATGTTGATTATCTGACCTTCGCCGCGATGTATCATCTGCGGCAGGACCGCACGGCAGCAGTTAAACGGACCGGTCAGGTTGACCGACAGTATGCGCTGCCACTCGATTTCTGTCATTTCGGTAATGAGCTTAATACAGCTCACGCCGGCGTTGTTTATCAGCAGGTCAATGCCGCCCGTCTTTGCGGTAATGTCGGTTATCATGCTTTCGACATCGGCAAATACCGAAACATCGGCCTTGTATCTCATCAGATGCGGCACTTCGGCATCAAGCAAATTGGCATCGGCGTCGTTGTTTGAATAGCAGTAGGCGACCGTCCACCCGCTTTTTGCGAAAGTCTTTACGATGGCTTTGCCGATTCCGCGGCTGCCGCCCGTGACCAGCAGCGTTTTCATTTTCGGGTCGTCTCCTTTACATGTCGATTTTTCGGTATGATACTATTATAGTACATACAAAAATATTATGCATTTTTTTTGCTCGGATTGCAATAGAAAACCGCGTTTTTATCAGATATTTTTCACACATTATTTTCGTACCCGTCGATCAGTCGCATGCTTCGCCGTTTTTTGCATAAAAAGTCTCAGTCAGCACCGACTTCGACCTTTTGCGACAAGCGACCGCTTTTTTTGCATGAAAGAGGAAATATCCTTATTTGTGCAAAAAAATTGTCTTGTGTTAACATAATTGCAATAAAACAGCCGATTTAATGTTGAAAACTGCGCAAAAAATGCCTTTGTAGCAGGGACTTTTCACATTTTCAACAGAGTTTTCAACATTTTATTATGTCAACGGGTGTATATACATTTAAAAAATGCATCATGCCGAAGTTATGCCGCTTTAATGCCGACAGCGTAAAGAATTGAACCGATCATTGACCTTTTTCATTCTATATGTTAAAATTATTATAAAGAAAATTCATAAAAGCAATGAAAGCAAATTTTTGCAACCTCGTGAAATAATTAAAAAATCTGAAATACATTAAGTTTCTTATTTTGATCGCCTGATGTCACTAATAATTTTACATTAAACTCACGATTAAGTGTATAAAAAGCGGAGAGGATGAATACCGAATGACACCCGATGAACTGCGACGGTTGCAGCTTAAATCACTTGAAACAATGGCTGTTTTTAAACAATTTTGTGAGAGCAACTTTCTCACTTACTATCTGATCGGCGGTTGTCTTATCGGTGCGGTACGCGAGGGAGGCTTTTTGCCGTGGGATGACGATATTGATGTGTTTATGCCGCGTACCGATTACGAACGCCTGTGGAAAATGTGGGATTCATCAGGCCGCTTCAAGCTGCTGCGAACAACCGATGACATGTATATCCGCAGTCAGTTTATGACCCTCTGCGATACCGAAACGACCTGTGTGCGCGAGCTGACCCGTGACCTTGACATTCCGCAGGGAATCACCATGGATATTATTCCGCTTGACGGCTGCCCGTCATCACGCCGCGCGCGCCGCGCACAGAAACGTCACGCTCTGCTTTATTCACTGTATATTCTTGATATGCTGCCGCAGAATCACGGCCGACTGGCACGGCTCGGCTCCCGTATACTGCTCGCAAAATCGCGCAAAAAAAAGCGTCGTCTGTATAAAAAGCACGCACGGCAGATGATCAAGTATCCGATCCAGTACAGCCGATATATTACCGAACTTTGCTCCGGTCCGAAGTATATGCAAAACGAGTATCCGAAGGAGTGGTTTGCAAGCACTGTGCCGGTCAAATTCGAGGGAATGACATTGCCCGCACCGATCGGGTACAGACAATATCTACGGATGGTATTCGGCGACTACATGACTCCGCCTCCTGCCGACAAACAGCATCCCGAGCACGGCATATTGTATGTGGATACAGAACATTCGTACAGAGATGTGCCGTACGAAGCCATGATAAACAGCGGCATTTGCGAGTAATATCAATGCAAAGTACTACTACTATGAACCGGTAATCAGAGTTTTGCAAATCAAATGCGAACGATGATTTACTGCTAATGACGATTTAATAAATGAACGGCGTCAAAAGCGCCGCTCACGGAGGTAACCTAATGAAAACTGCCGTAATTACCGGCGCGTCGAGCGGAATGGGCAGGGAACTGACCATACAGCTTGCCGCACGGGGCGAGTTTGATGAAATGTGGCTGATCGCCCGTCGTGCCGATCGGCTGGAGGAGTTGTGCCGACAGCTTCCGTGCAAAGCACGGGTGTTGGCGCTTGATCTTACCGACGCGGCGTCTTTCGACAGCTATGCCGCGGCGCTTGCCGCCGAACAGCCGCAGGTCACTTTGCTTGCCAATTGCAGCGGCTTCGGTAAATTCGGGGGATACGCCGATATACCGCTCGCCGACAAGGTGGGAATGATCGACCTGAATGCTAAAGCTACGGTTATGATGACCGAGCTGACGCTCCCGTTTATGCCGCGCGGCGCTCGAATAATCAATCTTGACTCGCTTTCGGCATTTCAGCCGGTTCCGTATCTCAATGTCTACGCCGCCACCAAGGCGTTTGTGCTGTCCTATTCGCGCGCAATGAACGCCGAACTGCACGACCGCGGCATATCGGTCACCGCCGTTTGTCCGGGATGGGTGAAAACCGAGTTTTTTGACCGTGCGGAAAAGACTTCAACCACTGCGGTTACTTATTTTAATCATGTTTATTTGCCTCAGGATGTTATCCGCACGGCGGTCAGGGACGCGTACAAGCGCAAAGCCGTCTCCGTTCACGGCGCGGCAATAAAGTGGCAGGTTTTTTTGGTAAAGCTGCTGCCGCACAGCCTGGTGATGCGTATATGGCTGCACCAGCAAAAACATAAATAGAGCTTTTTGCCGCACAAAAACGCTAAAATATATAGATTAAATGCCCGTTGAAAGGAGCATGTAGGCTCTTTTCAACGGGCATAATTTGTTGTTAGGCTGTGCGTGTGTTGCTTGAGTATACATATGTCTGACAGTACAGTTCAG
Organism: uncultured Oscillospiraceae bacterium; assembly: GCA_900556765.1. GTDB lineage: Bacteria > Bacillota > Clostridia > Oscillospirales > Acutalibacteraceae > UMGS1976. The sequence continues at coordinate 11,912 of USQH01000003.1, read as the reverse complement.
ACGGTAAACGGCAAAAGTGAATTATCCTGCAAAAAACGGGCGTTACAGATTGATAACAGCAACCTCGTAGGGGCTGTATTCGCCGCCGACGCTCTGTCTGCCGCAGTTGGCAAGCAGTATTTCGCCGTCGAAAGGCGGCATGATATCGTTTTTTTGCTCAAAATTGCAAATAACGGCTATTTTTTCGCCCTCGTATTCGCGGATGAATATAAAGTAACCGTCCTCCGGCTTGCTCACTACTTCAAAATCGCCCAGTTTTATTGCATTGCTTGACGAGCGAAGCGCAAGCAACCGCTGATAAAACCGAAAGACCGACTTGTCTGAATCAACATCCGTATCGTAATTGATCTCTTTGTAGCGGCTGTTGAGCGGTATCCACGGCTCGGCGTCGGAAAATCCGCCGTTTTTGCCGTTGTTCCATGCCATCGGACGGCGCGGATTGTCGCGGCTGCCGAAATTGAGCTTGTTTATGGCGGTTTCCTCGCCGTATTCGCCGCGCAGGTAATCGTACAAATTTAAGGTCTCAATGTCGCGGAACTGGTCGACAGTCTCGTGACGGGAGTTGGTGGTGCCGAATTCCTGCCCCTGAAAAATGAACGGTACTCCGCGAAGAAGATAGAACATGGATGCAAGGCAGGTCGCAGATTCATACCGCAGCTCGCGGTCATTGCCCATTCGTGAAATGTACCATCCGTTGTCGTGGTTGTCGGTGAACAGGCTGTAGATGAGGTCATTTTCCTTGGTCAGATTTTGCCATTTTATCAGTATATCGCGCGTGCGTGAGAGCGAATCGGTTTGCGGACGGAACTTGGAATTGCGTCCGCAGTCAAGGTGGTTGAACTGAAACAGCGTGGTCAGTTCGCCGCGTTCGGAGTCGCAGTGACGGCAAACCTCGTCGATATCGTTGCACCAACATTCGCCGACGGTAAAGAGATGCTCGGTGTTCTTACGGCCGAAAAGTGCGTTTATGTACTCGTGCAGATGAGGCCCGAAGCAGTTGTTTCCGTTAAAATCCTTTGATATCTGGTCAATAACGTCGCAGCGGAAACCGTCAACGCCGAGATCAACCCAATAATCGACCACTGCCTGCATTTCCTCGACCACCTTTGGATTGGTCCAATTGAGATCCGGCTGTGTGACAGCGTAGGAGTGCAGATAGTATTGCTGCCTGCTTTCGTCGAATTCCCATGCCGAGCCGCCGAAGCAGCTGGTCCAGTTGTTTTGCGGTTCGTCAAACCAATAGTAGTAGTCGCTGTACGGATTGTTCTTTGATTTTCGGGACTCCTGAAACCATTTGTGCTGTGATGATGTGTGATTGGGCACCAAATCCATTATCAGTTTCATGCCGCGCTTGTGCATTTCGGAAATCAGCCGTTTTGCGTCGTCGAGCGTGCCGAATTCGTCCATAATGTCGCGGTAGTCGGAGATGTCGTAGCCGTTGTCATCGTTGGGACTTTTGTAGCAGGGGCAGAGCCATATAGCGTTTATGCCCAGCTCCTTCAAATAGTCGAGCTTTTTTATGACGCCGTTAAGGTCGCCGATGCCGTCGCCGTTGGTATCGAGAAAGCTGCGAGGATAGACCTGATAAATTATCAGTGACATGAAATCCGAATACTTTTTTGAAAGCATAAAATCACCCTTCAGTGTATTTATTAACAAAAATGCTTTGCTTTAGGTAAGTAAAACAATGTCAGTATGAATGTAAAATGTTAAAAAAATGCTATTGACGTTTTTTATAAATATAAAGACATCTATCAAATACGATTATATCACAGTTTTTCATTTGCTGCAACAAAGCGGTTTTGACGTTAAATAGCATATTTTTGCACTTAGTGCGTTTGGTCTTCATATCTATGCACCGTGTAATATATAAAAAAACTGCCCGATATACGGGCAGTTTGAAAAGATCACAGTATAGTAAATTAAGCTTCATGTGCGACAGCGGAGGTGACTACAGCCATACTGATTGCGGTGAAGGCTCCGGAGTACAGACTTTTAATAATAAACCACGGAGTAGCGGGAATAGAAGCTTTTACTCCGAGCGCGGCGATTGTATATCCTATGCAGCCCGGAATTACGGCAAACAGAATTGACGCAACTGCTGCAATGAGCAGCGCGTGCAAGACGGCGTTATGCGGAATGATACGAAATATCGGATGCGCACTTCCCGATGATTCTACTTCGGGAATGATTCCTTTTTTCAGATCTGAACGTATACCGAAAATTGCGGTGATCGCACAGATAAACACCGTGATAAGTACCGAAAGTACCAGATCCGAGCCTATGTTTTGAATGGGCAACGGCTCCTTTGTGATGAAAAAATAGATTATCAGGCAAAGTACCGCAGTGGGTATGCCGTATTGCAGTACACTTTTGTTAAACAAATAATTGTTAAAGGTTTTAGAAGATTCGTTTTTCATTAAGTAAAGATCATTCCTTTTCGCAAAGCATTGAGAGATTTATTATAGCACATTTTGTACGCCAAAATTTACCACAATATACACTTACTGTATAATATCATAAAATAATCGAAGTTTCAATACATTTTTAAAATTTTATAAAAAAGATTTTGAATGTTATAAGGCAGATTGACATTACATATTTTATCGCGACATTGAGCGGATGATATGGTCTAAATTAACTTACTGTAAATACATTTCCGTTTGTATGATGCATTGCATCGTAAGTAAAAACGTAATGGCTTGCGACGGAAAATCATTTTTTTATCAGCAGTGAATGATAACTTATATCTATTCCGAAAGCCCCAAGCGGTGCGGTTATAATGATTGAAAGCACCGCCACCGAAAGCACAATGTTTCCGCACGATAAGCCGAGTGCGAGAGGAACGGAACCGATAGCCGCCTGTACCGTTGCTTTTGGCAGATATGCTATTACACAGAATATGCGTTCTTTAAAATTAAGCGATGTTCCGATTAGGCAGACCATAACACCCACAGACCTGAATACGAGCGCAAGAAAGATCATACCAATCGCAGCAATTCCGGCATTAAGCGTATAACGAATGTCTACCGCTGCGCCGACAAGAACAAACAAAATGATTTCGGCGGCAATCCACAGCTTGCCGAATTTGTCGGAAAGGCGTTTGGATACTGCGGCTATGCTTTTGATCCTCAGAACGCACGCCATGCTTACGATAGCAAGCAGTCCTGAAATTGAAACATAGTCCTTTGCCCAAGTTTCTATCGCGATCAATAAAAAGGAAACACCGAGAATAATAATGACCTTTACGCTGTTTCGGACAAGATGCTTATGTGCGTAAGCTGTTTCAAAAAAGACCGACAAACCAAATCCGAATACCGCGCCTATCGCCACACCAAGCAAAACGGAAATCGGAATATTCACAAAATCCATTATTTTTGCGCTTTCACCCTGTGCAATGCTCACAAATGTAGAAAACAAAACGATGACAAATATATCGTCGCAGGATGCACCTGCCATGATAAGCTGTGGAATGCTTTTTTCCGTTCCGTATTCTTCATCCATCAGCTTAAGCATTCTCGGCACAACAACTGCCGGAGATACCGCACCGAGTACAGCGCCCATAACGGCGGCGTCTATCCTTGTTACACCGAGAAGCAATGGCGCAAACAGGAAATAGCCGAGTATTTCAAAACTTGCCGGAATACAGGACATCATCACGGCCGGACGGCCGACCTTTTTGAGGTCGGACAGGTTCAGAGACAGGCCGGCTTTAATCAGAATGATAATCAGCGCCATTTGACGCAGTTCCGACGATATGCCGAGTATTGACGGGGCTAAAAGATCAAGCATATAAGGCCCTAAAATAATTCCCGTTGCAAGCATACCGATAATCCGCGGAAGCCTTAACTTTTGGCATATAGCCGCCGTAGCAAGCCCTACAAGAAAAATCAGAGATAGAGATGTAAGCATAAAAAATTCTCCTTAAAACGCAGAAAAGCTGATGCTTTCTGCACACTTAATGCAGAAGTCATCAGCTTAATAAGCGGTTTTAGCATTATAGCTATGGGAGAACTTCATTCCCTATTAAAATAAAATATAACACTTTTAAATATTATTTGCAACAAAAAAACAAGATGTTTTAAATAAAAAGTGATATTTAATATCATTATCTCTGATACGGCTCATTCATATATTGTGCCGTCTATCACGGTCATGCATGGATCGAGCGAGTCATCAAGCACGACGAAGTCGGCGGGATATCCGATTTCGAGCCTGCCTAATTTTCTGCCGAGATACCTCGCAGGGGTTTCGCTCGCCATTTTTACGGCGTCGTCAAACGGGATTCCGAATTCAACGGCTTTTTTTACGCAGTCCAGAAGAAACGATGTGCTGCCGGCGATCGCGCTGTTTGGCGTGTGGGCAATATGCTTTCTGACAGTTACGCGGCTGCCGCCGAGAGTGTATTCGCCGTCCGACAGCCCGGCGGCGGACATAGAGTCGCTGATAAGTATCATTTTGTCCGCGCCGAAAAGCTTATACAGCATACGGATAACGGCAGGGTGAATGTGTACTCCGTCGCATATGACCTGTGCGAAAGCACCTGCGTCGGCGGCAGCCGGTATAATACCGGGTTCGCGGTGGCGTATGGGCGTCATGGCGTTGAAGGTGTGAGTAATGCAATCCGCTCCGGCAGCAAAAGCACGCATTGCCGTATTGTAATCGCAGGCAGTATGTCCGAGCGAAACGTGCGCTTCGCAGCTTTTTATAAAATCCACGGCGCCGTCAAGCTCAGGCGCCAGTGTTATCATAGGTGAATTCTTTATTGTTTTGAAGTCGTTTATATTCGGCGCAGTCATATACGAAGTATCCTGCGCGCCGGCATATTTTGGTGATATATACGGTCCCTCAAGGTTATAACCGAGAATTTTTGCGCCGCGCGCCTTCGGAATATTGTCTGTAAGCTTTCGAATCTTTTCAATCGGCGCGGTCATAAGTGTCGGCAACAAGGCAGTAGTTCCGTGACGTGCTTCGATCGGCGCGATCTTGGCCGCTTCGCCGTCGGACGAGTCAAATCCGCCGCAGCCGTGGGTGTGGATATCGATAAGCCCGGGAATAACTCTTTTGCCGTGGAGGTCAATTCCGCCGCCGGCAGTCGAATCAAGAGAGACTATCACGCCGTTTTCAACCGAGATATCGGTGGTTTTGCGCCCGATCAGCGCGTTTTTAAATACAGTGGTCATGTAATTACCCGCTTTATATGTATTATGCAGTTTATTATATCATACCGATGCGGCTTTTCATAGTTTATTTATCTGAGAAAATGCTATTTGCAGATTTGCTGTAAATACCGGATACATAAAATTTGACAAGAGCGTATTAAACGGTGTAAAATATGGATGATTGAGATAATTAATATAACTTAATGTGCATGGGTGAGTAGTTTGAAGAGGGTTCTTAATCCGGTCGTTATGTTAATATGCGGACTTTTTCTTGGAGTGATCAGCCGATTGCTCGATATTTATACGCAGAATTTGGGAAATATTTTTTCTCAATTGGCTATATGGATACTGCTTGGAACATTGATTTCCGTTTACAGCACTTCGGCAAAAAAAGCAATGTTGAATATTCTTCCGTTTTGTATCGGTATGCTGATTACCTATTACGCAACGGCGATTATAACAAAAGGCGTGTACAGCCGCGAGTATATTATCGGCTGGACTGTGTTTGCTTTGATTTCGCCGATATTTGCATATTTTACATGGTTTACAAAGGAAAAAGGGGCTTTTCCGAAAATTATAAGCGTTGGAATTGTTTTGGTTTCCGTCATGTCCGGTATCATCTTGTTTGATAAATTGAGAATTTATGATTTTATCATAGACGGACTTTTGATTTACTTTCTGTTTTTTAAGAAAATTCAACGATGAACCCCTATTTGCTGATTAAAATAATGACAAAAAGCCCGTACCGATGGGAATTCATCGGTACGGGCTTAAAATATGGTTTTGTGCTTCGTCCAAGCCGTCGGAAATCATCTGCAACCCCGAAACCCTCGGAATTTCAGAATAATGGCAGTCCAACGAAGTGTTATCAAAGTGTTATCAAAACGGGTGGGCAAAATCGGAAAACCCTTGATATTACTGGGCTTTTAGGCTTTCTGTGATTACTCCCACTCGATGGTTGCGGGGGGCTTGGAGGTGATGTCGTAGCAAATGCGGTTGACGTTTTTAACCTCGTTAACGATGCGTGCGGACGCGCGTGCAAGAACCTCATGAGGTATGCGCGACCAATCGGCAGTCATGAAGTCGCTGGTATCAACGGCTCGCAGCGCGACTGTGTAATCGTATGTGCGGTAATCGCCCATAACGCCGACAGAGCGCATATTGGTCAGCACGGCAAAGTACTGGCCGATCGAACGGTCAAGTCCTGCGGCGGCGATCTCCTCACGGAAGATTGCGTCGGCATCCTGCAGAATTGCGACCTTTTCGCGCGTGATATCACCGATAATTCGCACGCCGAGACCGGGACCGGGGAAGGGCTGACGGTATACCATATACTCCGGCATACCCAGCTCCAGACCGACCTTTCTGACCTCGTCCTTGAACAGGTCGCGCAGCGGCTCAATGATTTCCTCGAAATCAACAACGTCCGGCAATCCGCCGACATTGTGATGTGATTTTATTAAAGCGGCGTCGCCCACTCCCGACTCAATGCGGTCGGGGTAGATGGTTCCTTGAACAAGGAAATCGACTTTGCCGAGCTTTTTCGCTTCGGATTCAAATACACGAATAAATTCCTCGCCGATGATCTTTCTTTTTTGCTCGGGATCCGAAACGCCTGCGAGTTTGCCGAGAAACTGTTCCGACGCGTCAACGGCGATCAGGTTGATATTGTATTTACCGCGGAACATTTCGACCACCTGTTTCGCCTCATCCTTACGGAGCAGACCGTGATCGACGAAAATGCAGGTCAGAGAATTGCCGCACGCCTTGTGCAGCAAAAGCGCCGCGACCGACGAATCAACGCCGCCGGAAAGAGCGCACAGCACCTTTTTGCTGCCGATTTTTTCACGCAACTCGTTTACAGTGCGTTCCACGAACGAGGACATAGTCCATTCGCCCTTGCAACCGCATACATTATATATAAAGGAGCGGAAAATGTTTATACCGTTGTTTGTGTGCTGCACCTCAGGGTGAAACTGAACGGCGTAAAGACGGCGTTCGGCGCAGCCCATAGCGGCGACGGGGCAGTTATCGGTGTGGGCAATAGTTTTGAAGCCCTCGGGCATCTCGACAATGTAGTCGGTGTGGCTCATCCAGCAGACATCGCTATCGGTCATTTTATCAAAAATGGGGGAGGAGCGGTCGTAATTGACAGTGATGTGACCGTATTCACGGTCGTGCGAGGAAACCTTGCCGCCGAGAACATGGGCCATAAGCTGTGCGCCGTAGCATATACCGAGAACGGGTATATCCAGCTCAAACAATCCTTTTTCATATAAGAACGCATCGTCTGCGTAAACCGACTTGTGTCCTCCGGTGAGGATGATTCCGCTGTAACCCGCTGCTTTGATCTCGCTGAGGGGAGTTTTGTACGAGCGCACCTCCGAGTAAACATTACATTCGCGAACGCGGCGTGCGATAAGCTGGTTGTACTGGCCGCCGAAGTCGAGAACGAGTATTTTTTCCATAGAAAATCGCTCCTTTTCAGGTTTTCGTGATAATATCTCATTATAAAGCAATTTTCGCGCAATGTCTATCTATTTTATGCAATAAAAAATTGAAAAGTGTGCAGAGAATTTTGACATTGGCGCTTGACAGAACGACCCGTGTATGATATTATAGTTTCTGCATTTATGGAGAGATACCGAAGTGGTCATAACGGAACGGTCTTGAAAACCGTCGTGTCGCAAGGCACCGTGGGTTCGAATCCCACTCTCTCCGCCAAACGACATTTCATCGGGTCATGACCGATTTTTTTAAGATAGTATATGCGCCGCGCATTTTCGCGGAAGGATATAATCACCATGCAGAAGTACCCAAGTGGTGAAGGGGCTCCCCTGCTAAGGGAGTAGGTCGGGTAACCGGCGCGAGGGTTCAAATCCCTCCTTCTGCGCCAACAAAAGCCGCAGCACGATAGTGCCGCGGCTTTTGTTATGCTTAAATGTGCGAATTTGGACTCAAGCGCAGAAGGAGGGATGGTCGCGAGCACCGCGAAACGAAAGAAGCAAGCGTAACGGAGTGCAGCGGTTGAAAGTGCTTGCCGTCGCGAGGCGGCAAAAAATGTCTTTGGACGCCGCGAGACGGCGGAAAAGCAGAGTCAGATGCCGCAACCGCTTTTGCAGCGCCTGACTTTGTTGAAAACAGAGGGCTTTTCTGCATTTTTGTGCAACCCATAAGCACTTGGCATAATTACATCAATAAATCGCAATTTATCGATGTAAGCCTCTGATTCTTATGAGTTACTTCTTACTCCGCCGTCTCACGAAATGGCAAATATTCGATGAACTTAGTAACGGCGGGTGTCAGGTGATTCCGATTTTTCATCGCTAAGCCGATTGAGCGATAATACGGCTCTTTCAAAGGGCGTATTTCGATATTATATGGGATGCGTCGCAAGATCAAATCAGGCAAAATACCGACGCCTAATCCTTTTTCTGCCATGGCCATGATGGCAAAATCCTCCCATGTGGTAAAGCGAATATCGGGATGTACACGATAGAATTCCAGCAAATCGGAAACTTCGGTTTTCCCTCCATGCTCCAAAAGTAAAAAAGGCAGATCGTTTAAATCTTCGATCGCAACGGTTTGATTCTCGGCAAGGGGATGCCCAACAGGCAGTATTACCTTATACTCATCCTGTTTGAGCGACAGTGTGTCAAATGTCGGCAAGGTCGGAAGTCGCAGAAAACCGCAGTCCACCCGTCCTTCCTCAATCCAACGCTCGACCTCATCGTAGTCACCGAGAAGTATTTCATATTCAATGCCGGGATAGTCATTTTGCAGTTTTGCGAAGATATTCGGCAGCCAGTTGATAGCCACACTGGAAAATGTCCCGATGCGGACAACACCGGCTTCAATACCGTTCATCTTGGATATCTGACCTTCCAGATTGTTATAGTCATTCAAAACCTTTCGCAAAAGAGGTAAAACCTGCGCGCCCGCAGAGGTCAAACAAACTCCGTTTCGACTGCGTACCAACAGGGTCATGCCCCATTCCTTTTCCAAATCGGCAATCATTTTGCTGATTGAGGACTGGGCGTAATTCAGACTTTCTGCCGCTCTGGTAAAACTGCCTTTTTCCACGGTTTTGACAAAGGCAAGATATTTTAATAAGGAATTATCCATTTTTATCTATTCCGTTCTTCGATTTTATTCATCGATTATATTCATTTTTAATATTATAACACATAGTGTATAATACTTCAATAATCATACGGAAGTGATCGAATATGAAGTTAAAAACCGCGGATATAGATATGCTTCACGGTCCGCTTGTCAAAAAGCTGCTGCTGTTTACCCTCCCGATCGCGTTGAGCAGCATTCTTCAGCAATTGTTCAATGCGGCGGATACCGCCGTTGTCGGCTTTTTCGGCAATGCGGATGCGCTCGCGGCAGTAGGGACGAATACGGAAATTATTGCGCTGATCGTTACAATTTCCTCCGGCTTGTCAATCGGCGCAAACATTTTGATTGCAAACCGAATCGGACAAAACCGGGAAAACGAGATCCCGAATGCGGTGCAGACAGCGATGCTTCTTGCTATCATCATCGGCGTTATAGGCTCATTCTTGGGGCAGGGCGTTGCAAGACCGTTGTTGCGGCTGATTCGGACGCCGGAAAGCATTTTCGGTGCTGCGGAGCTTTACTTGCGAATCTATATGCTGGGCTATCCGTTTTTGCTGTTGTATGATTTCGGCTCCGCTGCCCTCCGTGCTCGCGGTGACAGCCGCTATCCCTTTCTTGCGTTAGTAATTTCCGGTGTTGCCAATGTCGGATTGAATCTGTTTTTTGTAATCGTGTTCCGTATGGGCGTGGCGGGCGTTGCCATTGCTACCGATATTTCCAATCTGCTCTCGGCATTGATAGTTCTGCTTCGGCTGACGCAGGACGAACAATTTTATTTGACCTTTCGTAAACCGCAATTTTCGCTGCCTTTTACGGCAGAAATTTTGAAAACAGGCGTTCCTTCCGCCGTGCAGGGAGCGGTGTTTTGCTTTGCAAACATTTTTGTGCAGGCATCGGTCAACAGTTTTGGCAAAACAGCAATTGCCGGCAGCACGATTGCCATAAACTTTGAATATTTTACATACTATGTTATTACTGCTTTCGGGCAGACGGCAACAACATTCACCGGCCAGAATCATGCAGCCGGACAACATGCAAGATGCAGAAAAATATTTTGGCTTTGTCTGGGCCTGTCGACAGTTTGCAGCTCCGTTCTGATTTTTACCATCGTCTTGTTCCGAGATTTTTTCTCCGGTCTTTTTTCTCCGAAACCGGCTGTGATTGAGAGCGCAGCTGTGCGAATCCTGTGCATTTTGCTTTTTGAACCGATCTGCAATCTGTATGAGATTCCGGCAGGCACTATGCGCGGCAGCGGACACGCCATGTATCCTGCCGTCAGTACAATGATCGGAACCTGCGCATTCCGAATTATTTGGATATGCACGGTATTTCAGAAAAACCGTACAATTACCATGCTGTATCATGCGTTTCCGTTTTCGTGGATTACGACAATTCTGCTTGTTGACATCGGTTTTCTGATTTTCAACCGCCGGGAAAAAAAGCGTTGTTGCAAACGATATAATTGATATGCCGCCGACTCTTGGCATCACTTTTTTATTGCCGCTCAGGCGTTCGGCTTCGTGTGGAGGGTTTGGAAAAACCATTTGACGCCGTTAAGTGATGTCAAAATGAAGTGGTATCATTGAGCCTATATGCGCTTGCAGACAGAACATTAAACTGCGAAATTATTGAAAATTGCCGAAACAAAAGCCGCAAGATATAACCTTGCGGCTTTTGTTATGCAAATGTATGATTTTGCACGCGCTGTTTTGCTTTTGCCGAAGTCGGCATAATTTTTTTAAAGACGTGAAGGCTTATCGTTTTCAAAAGGTCAGTTATATAGAATTAAACATCGGCGCATATAACAGAATAAAAAATACTTGAAAAACAGAAAAAAATTATTGACAAACGATAATTAATGGATTAGTATACAGGTGACAGGGGAAATTTCCCGAACTTTGCATATCGCATATAAAGAAGGATGATATTGTGAAAAAAACTGATTTTTCCGCAACGCTGTCGCTTGTTCTGACGGTGATCGCGGCAGTATGTCTCGTCGGGCTGTGCGTGCTGATGCCATGGCTTGCCGATTGGTATTATGCGGATTTGCGTGGCTTGCCGCAGGTGGCGGATGTCGTGACGGTCACCTATTACCTTTGTGTGCCTGTCGCGGCGACAGCGATATATTTTCTTGCACGACTGCTGATAAACATTCGTGCAGGCAGCGTCTTTACCGGGCGCAACGTAAGTATGCTGCGCGGACTTTCATGGTGCTGTGTTGCGGCCGCACTGATAACTGCCGTCGCGGGATGTTGGTATCTGCCGCTTCTGATCATTTTTGCCGCCGCCGGTTTTATGGCGATCATTCTGCGCGTGGTCAAAAATGCGTTTGAAGCCGCCGTGCAGATAAAAAGCGAAAACGACTTGACCATATGAGGCGGTGACGGCATGAGAATAGTTGTAAACCTCGACGTGGTTATGGCAAAGCGAAAGATCACCTCCGGCGAGCTTGCCGAGGCAGCGGCGGCCGCCTACACCGACGGGGGCTTTGAGGAGGACTGGGCCGCCCCCCTTTCCGACCTTTCGGATGGACGCTTTGTTCTTGAACTCTGGCATGGCCCGACCTGCGCCTTCAAGGATATGGCGCTGCAGCTGCTGCCTCATCTGATGGTCCCGGCAGCCCGC
>USQH01000002.1 GCA_900556765.1 uncultured Oscillospiraceae bacterium | reverse complement strand
CTTTTATCATCGCTCAAAATGACACCCTGATCTCTATCAACTCCTGCGTTCAGGTGGACCTGATGGGCCAGGTCGCCTCCGAGACCATCGGCCCCAGGCAGATCTCCGGCGTGGGCGGCCAGGTGGACTTCGTCCGGGGCGCCTCCGCCAGCAAGGGCGGCGTGTCCATCATGGCCATGCCCTCCACCGTCAAGGGCAAGGTCTCCAAAATCGTCCCCCTGCTGGACGAGGGGGCCGCCGTCACCACCAGCCGCAACGACATCGACTACGTGGTCACCGAGTACGGCGTGGCCGCGCTCAAGGGCCGGACCCTGCGCCAGCGGGCCCGTGCGCTCATCGAAATTGCCCATCCCGACTTCCGAGACGGACTGAAAGCGGAATACGAAAAGCGGTTCCACTGCAAGTACTAAGCGCCTCCGCCTTTCCCTCCCCCACCGCCGCCCCGGAAATGGCATACTATCACACAGAGCAGGAGAGAATGACATGACAAATTTGGAGAAGTACGATAAGCTGTTCCTGGAATCCTTTCCCGTGTCCAGGGAGGACCTGCCCGGTCTGAAGTACCGAGGCATCCGGGCGTGGGACTCTATCGGCCATATGGACCTGATGAGCGGCATGGAGGAGACCTACGGCATCAGCATCAGCACGCTGGACGTACTGGACTTCTCGTCCTATGAAAAGGGCAAGGAAATCCTGGCAAAATACGGCGTGGAGCTCTGAGGGGCATGAGCGAGCTTACCCTGTGGACCGAGCCCCTGGCGGAGAGCAACTGCTATCTACTGGCGGAGGATGGGGGCTGCGTGGTCATCGACCCCAACCACCCCCAAGGGCCCCTCAGGGTACTGGAGGAGCGCGGATGGAGCCCGGAACTGATCCTGCTTACCCACGAGCACTGCGATCACACTGCGGGGCTGGAGGCCCTGCGGGCCCATGTGGAGGCCAAGGGCTTCACGCTGATGGAGATCTCCGCTGCGGCTCATCAGGGCACCCGGGAGCTGGTGGGCAAGGTAGCGGAGGCTCTGGCTTCCCTGCCGCCGGTCACGGTCTACGAGCCGGAATATGTCCCCAAGCCGCCGGTGGTGGACACCAGCGAGCCGCTGGACATCCAGCGCTTGGACGACGGCCACACCTGGCTCATTCAGGGCCCGTGGCTCCAGCGCCTCATGGCCAACGTCAACTTCGACGATTACGAGAGCCGCATGTGGTTCGACAAGGCCCTGCGGGAATCTGGACTGTATCAGCAGCTGGAGGAGCGGGGCATCGAGGACGGCGACACCGTCTCTCTGGACGGCTACGAATTCGAATATCAGTATTAACGGAATGCCCCCGACCAATGGCCGGGGGCGTTCCGCATTCCATTCGTTTTGATCAGCAGAAAGCAGAAGGGACCTGCGCAGATGCGCAGGCCCCTTCTGTTTCGTTTTAGAACATGCGCGTCAGAACTATGACCTTGGCTTACGTCTCAGCAGCGGCCTCTCTGGACTTGCTGAACGCCTCCATGGCTCTGGCATTTTCTGCCCGCTTCGCCTCGATAGCGTCCTTCAGGAGCATATCCTTCACCTTCATCAGCCGGGTAGTGGTGGAACGGTCGTTCTCGTCCAGCTTCATGGTGATATAGCGGATGGCCTCCTGGGTGTTGGGGATCATCACATATTCCAGAGCGTTGACCCGGCGGCGGGTCTTTTCGATCTCCTCCGCCATCAGCTGGGCGGATTTTTCGATCTGCGCCAGCTTCAGCATCTTCCGGAACACAAGGCCAAGAGCCTCTACTGCATCGTCCAGCTCACCGGAGGTGGCGGCGAAGCCGTAGGGGTAAATGTCGGAATCCGACTTCGTCTTTGTCTGGAAATCGTACACCGGCACGTTGACGGACATGATGTTCTGGGTGGTGCGGGTGAGCTCCACGCTCTGCTTGGGATACAGCAGCGCCTGTTCCAGTGCCTCGGAGGACATGAGGGCAGAGGCCACCGTAAAGGACTTGTGGACCCGCATCAGGTCCTCCTCCACCTCGGCGCGGAGAGAACGCACCTCCCGGACCGTATCCAGGAACTGCTTCATCAGCTCATCCCGCTTATCCTTCAGCAGCTTATGGCCCCGCTGGGCGGTTTTCAGCTTGCCCTTGAGACGGGTGAGCTCCATGCGGGTAGGGCTGACCGTGATATTTGCCATGGTTCACCCCTCCTTACTTCTGCTCGTCCTTTTTCGGCCAGTATTTCTCGATCAACTCCGGCTTGATCCGCTTCAGCTCGCTCTTGGGCAGGATGCTCAGCAGCTCCCATCCCAGATCCAGCGTTTCCTCGATAGAGCGGTTCTCCTCGTAGCCCTGATTGACGTAGCGTTTTTCAAATTCGTCTGCAAACTTGGCGTACAGCAGGTCCGTGGGGGTCAGCGCCGCCTCGCCCAGAATGCTCATCAGCTCCTTGTTGTCCTTACCGGTGGCATAGGCGGCAAAGAGCTGGTTCATGGTGCTGGCGTGGTCCTCACGGGTCTTGCCCTCGCCGATGCCCTTATCCTTCAGACGGGACAGGGAGGGCAGCACGTCCACAGGGGGATGGATGCCCTGGCGGTACAGAGCGCGGCTCAGGATGATCTGGCCCTCGGTGATATAGCCTGTCAGGTCGGGGATGGGGTGGGTCTTGTCGTCCTCAGGCATGGTCAGAATGGGGATCAGGGTGATGGAGCCGGGATTCCCCAGGCGGCGGCCGGCCCGCTCGTACAGCGTAGCCAGGTCAGTATACAGGTAGCCGGGGAAGCCGCGGCGACCGGGGACCTCCTTCTTGGCGGCGGAGACCTCACGCAGAGCCTCGGCGTAGTTGGTGATGTCGGTCATGATGACCAGCACGTGCATACCGAGGTCAAAGGCAAGATATTCGGCGGCGGTAAGAGCCATTCGCGGCGTAGCGATACGCTCGATCGCCGGGTCGTTTGCGAGGTTGACGAACATGACTGTTCGGTCAAGCGCACCCGTCTCGCGGAAGGAATCTACGAAGAAGTTGGACTCCTCAAAGGTAATTCCCATGGCGGCGAAAACAACGGCGAACTGCTCATCCTTGCCCTTTACGGTCGCCTGACGCGCGATCTGAGCGGCAAGATTGGCGTGCGGCAGTCCGGACGCCGAGAAAATCGGCAGCTTCTGACCGCGGACGAGCGTATTCAGTCCGTCAATAGCGGAAATGCCCGTCTGAATAAACTCCTGCGGATAATTTCGAGCCGCGGGATTCATCGGGCGGCCGTTGATGTCCAAGCGCTTTTCGGGGATGAGAGCGGGGCCGCCGTCGATCGGTCTGCCCAGACCGTCAAAGACGCGGGACAGCATATCGGGCGACACCGGCAGCTCCATTGAGCGTCCGAGAAAGCGGACGCGCGAGCCGGCAAGGTTGATTCCGGCGGCGCTTTCAAAAAGCTGAACGAGGGCATTGGAGCCGTT
Source organism: uncultured Oscillospiraceae bacterium (assembly GCA_900556765.1). Classification (GTDB taxonomy): domain Bacteria; phylum Bacillota; class Clostridia; order Oscillospirales; family Acutalibacteraceae; genus UMGS1976. The sequence goes on along the minus strand of USQH01000002.1, from coordinate 28,457 downwards.
GACCTCAAGCACCTTGCAGCGGCGTTTATCGCCGTTTGGCAGCTCGATCTCTCCCAGCTCGTCGTATTTTACATTTTCGACGTCGCCGACCATCATCAGCGGGCCTGCGACCTCGCGTATAGTTCTGTATTCCTTCGGCATCAGTCGTCGCCCCTTTCAATGATTTCGGCTGTTTCGGCGGTAATTTCTCCGACAATAGCGTCGTATTCGGCGTTCAGCGCGTCTTCGGCGGTGTACTTAAATCGGCCGATGCGTTCGCGCGACGGCATGGCGACCAGTGCGTTAATGTCAGCGCCCTTTTGCAGCGCCTCGCCTGCACGGTCGTAGTATTCAAATATCAGCTTCATAAGCAAACACTGCTTTTTAAGCGATGTGTAGGTATCTGTTTCGTGGAATGCGTTCTGATGCAGGTAGTCCTCGCGTATCGAACGGGCAACCTCCAGCGTCAGACGGTCGACTGCGCTGAGCGCGTCCATACCGACCATTTTCACGATCTCCTCCAGCTCCGACTCGTCCTGCAAGACCTTCATCAGACGGCCGCGCAGTGCGCTCCAGTCGGGATCGACCGTGTCGTTAAACCACTTTGCAAGCGAATCGGCATACAGCGAGTAGCTGGTCAGCCAGTTTATCGCAGGGAAGTGGCGCTTGTATGCAAGTCCGGCGTCGAGACCCCAGAACACCTTGACGATTCGCAGGGTGGCCTGCGATACCGGCTCGGAAATATCGCCGCCGGGAGGTGATACGGCGCCGATTACCGAAAGTGCGCCCTCGGCGTCACCGCTGCCGTTGACGACTACGCGTCCTGCGCGTTCATAGAACTGCGCCAGACGGCTGCCGAGGTAGGCAGGATAGCCTTCTTCACCGGGCATTTCCTCCAGTCGGCCGCTCATCTCGCGCAGAGCCTCCGCCCAGCGCGATGTCGAGTCGGCCATCAGCGCGACGGTGTAGCCCATGTCGCGGAAATACTCGGCAATGGTGATACCGGTGTATATCGACGCTTCGCGCGCCGCAACCGGCATATCGGAGGTGTTGGCGATAAGCACGGTACGCTCCATCAGGGAATTGCCCGTGCGCGGATCCTTCAGCTCAGGAAATTCGTTCAAAACATCGGTCATTTCGTTGCCGCGTTCGCCGCAGCCGATGTAGACGATGATGTCGGCGGCCGCCCATTTTGCGAGCTGATGCTGAACGACCGTCTTGCCCGAACCGAACGGGCCCGGAACGGCGGCGACGCCGCCCTTTGCAATGGGGAACAGAGTGTCGATGACGCGCTGACCCGTGACCAGCGGAATATCGGGCGACAGCTTTTTCTTATACGGTCTGCCGACGCGGACAGGCCACACGTTCATCAGCTTCACGGGCACGTCGCCGCCGTTGGCAAGCGACAGGGTGCCGACCGTATCCTCGACGGTGAAATCGCCCTCAGCCAGTTGCTTTACAGTGCCGATGACGCCCGGTGGAACCATTATTTTGTGGCGGACAACGGCAGTCTCCTGCACAAAACCCAGCTCGTCGCCTGCGCGCACTTCGTCACCGACCTTTGCCGTCGGAGTAAAGTGCCACTTTTTCTCGCGCGAGAGGGACGGCACATCGACGCCGCGCTCCAAATTGGTGCCGGAGACGCGCATGATCTCCTCCAGCGGGCGCTGGATACCGTCAAAGATGGAGCCGATAAGTCCCGGACCAAGCTCAACGCTCAGCGGAACACCTGTGGAAACCACCTTTTCGCCCGGACCGAGTCCCGACGTTTCCTCATACACCTGAATGGACGCACGGTCGCCGTGCATCTCGATTATCTCGCCGATAAGCCTCTGTTCGCTGACGCGCACTACGTCAAACATGTTCGCGTCACGCATACCCTCCGCAATTACCAGAGGGCCGGCTACCTTTACGATCGTTCCTTCTTTCATAGGCTCCAAACCAACCTTTCCGACGGCTTTTTTCGGTGACAGAGCGCTCCGTCACAGTCCAAATGACCGCCGTTATCTTATTCATGTTATCAGGCAAATATTAAACAAAGCTATTTGGCAAAGCCAAATCGGTTAAGCAAACTTATGGGTAAAAAATCCGAATAATCTAAATAATCAAATTATCAGCCGTTTTCGGTAATAAGCAGCCGTTTTCGGCGGCAATAGGCCGTAACAAGCTGTAATCGCTGTTTTTGGCGACAATCGGCCGTGACAAGCTGTAAACTGCTGTTTTCAGCATCAATCAGCCGTGACAAGCTGTAATCGCTGTTTTCGGCATCAACCAGCCGTGCAAGCGGTAAACCGCTGTTTTCGGCGGCAATAGGCTGTTTTTCGGTTATCTGTTACTTTCCGCCGAATATGATATCCGAGCCGACCGCCTGCTCCACAAATCCGCGCAGGCGCTCAACGCCGGCTCCGGTGCGGTGTACTCCGGGAATCGGCACCACGGCAGGCAGCATATTGTCCTCAATGCGGCGCAGTTCCTTATCCAGTCCGCCGAAAAGATCCTCGGTCACATAAACGGCGGCGTAATCGCCGTTTGAGACAATGGCGCGGAACTTCTGCGCGGCGGCTTCGGCGCCGTCCACGGGATAGATGTCAAAGCCGACGGCGGCAAAGCCCTTTATCGACTCGCTGTCGCCCAGCACGGCAACACGCATATCAGCCATAGACCTTTCTCACCCTTTCCCTGATCGACTCGCTGTCCGAGCCTGTACGCACGCCCGACGCAATGATATGCAGAGCCTTTATCTCGCCCTCGACGGCGAGAAAATAGCCAAGCAGCGGCTGTGGGCCGCTCGACGCCGTTTTACATTTGCGCGCCTCGGCCATCAGGCGGTCGTCCACCCATTTTTCAAAAGCGGTGGCACTGAGCTTATACGCCTCCATCGCGTCGGCTATATCGAACGCGCCGAGCTTTGACAGGCGCTCGATCGTCTCGCTCTCGCCGGCGGAAACGGCGCGTATCAGCTCGTCAATGTCCACGCCGTCACAGCGCGCGAGCGCACTGTCGACGAACGCCGCAGATTTGTGCAGCTTTGCCGAGCGCAGAGCCGTCTTGACATCGCAGAAAAAGACCGTAGCCGTTATATATCGCACCAAAAAGTCACAGCCGGTCGCTTTCGCGGCGGCGAGCATTTGCTCCATTACAGCCCGATCAATGAACGCGTCGGCAAGCTGTGCATCACCGGCGTTGACCGCTTCACAGGCGCGCTCAACGGCGCCCGACAGCCATTCGGGCAGGCGGTCGTACTTGCGCTCGGTCACCGCCGCCTTGATCTCGTCGGGGTCTATCGAACAGCGGCTCATCAGCAGCGGCTGCCAATCGCGGGCACGCAAAATGCCCTTTACTATCAGCTTTGCGTTGTGGGCGTCGCCCCTCAGCACAAAGCAGTCAAACAGCGCCATGTCGGGTGCGACCGAGCTTATATATTCCCACAGCTCGGTCATGCGGCGGGAAAGCAGAGCGTCAACATCGGTGTCGGACGGCTCGGCAAGCCCCTTATCGCGCAGACCGGCGAGCAGTTTTTCGGTCGATTTCGCGGAACACAGCAGCTCGATATCCTGCTCACGCAGCAGCTTGCCCTCACGGGCGCGCACCGAGCCGGTCGCGTATTCGTAGGAACCGCTCATTTCGCGGCGCACCTCCTTAAAATATGCCTTTATCCATGCCTTTTATCGCCTTGATGTGACCGATTTCCGCCGCTCTCAAAAGAGCTGACGGTTGACAAGGTCCTCAAGCGCGTCGCGTTTTTCCTCCAGCATGGCGGAAAATCCGCAGTTTATCTCAATCTCGTCGTAGCGCAGAATGAAGCCGCCGTCAACATCGGCGTCATCGCAGATCTCCAAAGCGTGCTTTTTCGCTGCCGCTCGGATGTCATCGGGCAGTCGGGTAGCATCGGCAGCGCTGAAGGCGATTACGCCGGCTCTGTTGAGGGCGTTTTTTTCGATCAGAGCGCCGATAACGGCGAAATACTCGTCGGCAGGAGCGGCGCACAGTTCGGCGACCGCCTGTTCGAGAGTTTTTTCAATCTCCTCGCGGCGGCGTGCGAGCAGGGCGTTGCGTTCGTACAGCTCGTCAGCCGAGCGTGCGGCGGTCAAAATGTGCGCCGCCGCTTTATCCGACTCGATGGCGATGTCGGCGGATCGCTTTTCCGCCTCCGCTTTTGCCGCCGCCGTGATCTCGTCAGCCTTTCGGCGCGCGTCGGCGAGCAAACGCTCGCGTTCCTGCGCGGCCTCCTCGGAGATACGGGCAACGATCTTTTCACTGCCTGTCATGTAATGTCACACCTTTCGTTGATGATAAAGCTGTGCATCAGACAGGTACGTTTACGACCGCGAGCAGTGAAACGATAAATGCAAGCAGAGCGTAGAACTCAACCAGCGCGATCTGTACCATCGCTTTACCGAACGACTTGTCGTCCTTTGCAACCAGCGAAATGCCGGACACTGCAGTTTTGCCCTGCGCGATAGCGGAGAAAAGTCCGCCGAATGCGATCGGCATGGAGGCAACAAAGAACTGAATACCGGTAGCGGTGGAAATATCCAGACCGCCGCCGAGGATATTACATTTAATGAATACGAGGAAGGTTACAATGAAGCCGTACAGGCCCTGCGTACCGGGGAGCAGAGAAAGTATCATCATCTTACCGAATTTGCTCGAATCCTCGCGCATGACGCCCATTGCCGTTTCGGCGGCGCTGCCGACGCCCTTAGCCGAACCGATACCTGCCAAGATTGTTGCCATAGCCGCTCCGGCCAATGCAAAAATAATTCCCATTACTTAATTTCCTCCTGTAATCTGATGTATTTACTGTTAAAGGCAAACGGTGTAAATTCTCTGCCGCCGCCTTCATAGAACTTGGAAAACATCTCAACATACTGCAAGCGCATGGTATGAACATATGCACCCAGGATATTCAGACCGAAGTTTATCGAATGTCCGGCGACGAAAATCACCGCCATGAATATCGCGCCGACTACTCCTCCGCCCAGCATCGAGCCGAGCAGGTTGAAAACCTGACCCATTACGCCGGTCGTTATGCCCAGCGCCATCAGGCGCGAGTAGCTCATCATATCGCCGAAGTAGCTGGTCGCTCCGTAGAGTCCGTACAGTCCCTTCAGCACGCGTTTTGCGCCCTTTGACTCTCTGCCGCCCATGACGACTATGCCGAGCGCGGCGACAACCATCATTACGGCGCCGATCACATTCAGCACGCCTACTCCCGTCAACACGCCGCCGGCGAGCAACAGCACGCCCGTCCAAAAGACGATCCACGTCATGTTGTCGAATATTGCACCGAGCAGGTCGCCGTGCTTGATGCACATATAAACCTTTACACCGATGGCGACCATTATCTGAACGTAGCCGAGCAGAATTGACAGCCCGAGCATGGTGACCGCATCGTTTACCGGGTCTATCAGAGCCGGCATGGTAAACTGCTTGCCGAAGAAGGTGCTTGCAATTACCGCCGGTGCGTCACCGAAAAAGCTGCCGAAGATAAGTCCCCACGCGAATGTTGAAATTCCGCAGTACTGAAACAGCTTCATGGAATTATACATATTGGTCTCGGGTCGGAATTTTTTGATCGCCCATGTCGTGGCGAGTATCATTATCAGTCCGTAGCCCGCGTCGGAAAACATCATGCCGAAGAAGAAGTAGAAGAAAAAGCTCATTATCGGCGTCGGATCGATGTCGTCCTTGCCCGGCATGGAGTACATTCGCAGAATACTCTCTGCCGGCGCGGCGAAGGCGTCGTTATGCAGCTTGACGGGCGCGTTTTTGCCGGCGTCGGAAAACTCAACGGCTGCCGACGGCGCGACTGCCTCTATCGCGGCGGCAACGTGGTCGCAGTCGGGTTCCGGAATGTATCCGGTGACGACGAAGGTGTGCTTCGACTGGTCAAGCCGACTTATTACGCGGTACTTTTCTGCGCGCACACTGTAATAATCGACCATGTTCTCTATATCGCGCCGACGGTCGGCGTATTCGGCGATACGCTCGTTGATTCGCTCCTGCTCCTCCTCGAGCGCGGCAATCTTTTTGTGCTGGCGCGCAATCTTGTCGGCGGGCACCGATTTGAAGCCGCCGACCGGACGCGCAAAGCCGAGCGAGCGCAGAGCCGTCTCGGTCGCGTCGTGCATATCAATGGGGCAAAGAACAAAAACGCAGGTCTGCACCGGCGACGCCGAGATTATCTCGATGTCAAATATGATTTCACTGTCGGCGGCGGCAAGCGCTTCGGCGAGCGACTGCTCGGTGTAAAGCGCGGGCAGTGAGCCGATAAATGCCGCCGTCCGCTTGGTTCCGTCAAAGCAGAATGGGACGTCAAGCCCCTTCCACGGCTCAAGCTGAGCCAAATTAGTTCGGCGGCGCACGATCTGAGCGGCGTTTTCCGTGCGCTGTTTTGACAGCTCGAGAATGTCGTTGCAGTCGGCAAGCACGTCCGCCGCCCGATCCGCAAACGCGGCAAACTCGGAGGGAGTCATGCTCCGTCTGCCCTCAAAGGAGGCGAGCAATCCCTTCTTTTCGGGCGCCGTCTCGTCGAGCACAGCGAGCGCGCGCCGTGCGGTGTCCGCGGAGCGCTCGAATGTCTCCGCCGCGCCCGATTTATCCTCGCGCGCAAAGCCGTCTGCGGCGCTGTCGTCGGAAATTATCTCCACCGCTCCGAGAGCCTGCATCCGCTCGAGCACCGCCTTGCGGTCGTCCCGCAGTGCGTATATGCTGATTTTTTTCATTGTGAGCTTAGCCATGCTTTTTATTCACCACACTTATAGGCTGAAAAGGGTTGTATGCTAAACTTGATTGCTAAATTAATGCAATACTGCATGTCTTGTTTTTTTAAAATTTCGGAGGCAAAAAGCCGTGCCGTGTCTTATTCGGCAAGAGCTTTCTGCACTGCTTTTATCACCGCGGAACGGTTTTTCTCCGCCTGAGCGGACAGTTTGCGGCATTTTTTCTCGGCGTCGGCTCTTGCACCCTCGCTGTGCTTCGCGGCTTCGGCGGCGGCAGCGGCAGCGGCGGAGTCCTTTTTCGCGCGCGCGTCCGTTTCGGCGACGGCAATTATCTTTTTCGCCTCGGCCTTTGCGTCGGCAACGATACCCTCCGACTCGGCGGCGGCGTCGCGCATCAGCCGTTCGCCCTCCGACTCGGCGGAGCGGATAATATCAATCATTTCCTGTGCCATTTTCCCGACCTCCCGATGGGTAGTTTGTTATTTTTTTAACATTTTAATACTTCGTTTCTAAAAGTCAATAAATTTGAACGAGTGTTAACATTTTATTATATTCCGCGACAAAATCCTGTCGAAATCGGCTTTCAATCGCCGCTTTTTTCCTTTAGCATACGGGACACGCGGTAGCAGAGGGTCATCATGCTGTCGCCGAGGTGGACGTTCTCCACCGCGACACCCTCCATCTCGCCGAAATCGTAGTGGCTGAAGTTCCATATGCCCTTTATTCCGAGCCGCACAAGCTGATTTCCGATAGTCGGCGCCGCCGACTGCGGAACGCACAGCATGGCGACCTTCGGCTTTTCGCGGCGGCAAAACTCGTCCAATCCGCTGATGTGGCGGATCGGCAAGCCAGCGACCGGTGTGCCGCACAGCGATTCGTTGCGGTCAAACACGCCGATGAGCCGAAATCCGCGTTCCTCAAAGTTCATGTGGGTTGCAATCGCCCTGCCCAGATTACCCGCGCCGACGATCAGGCAGTCGTAGCGGTTTGGGATGCCGAGAATGGCGGCGATCTGACCCTCCAGCAGCTCGATGTTGTAGCCGTAGCCCTGCTGACCGAAACCGCCGAAGCAGTTGAGATCCTGACGGATCTGGCTTGCTGTAACGCCCATCCGCTCGGCAAGTGAGCGGGACGAAATGCGGGTCAGCCCCTGTTTTTTCAGTTCACCGAGAAAGCGGTAATATCTCGGCAGTCGGCGCACCACCGACATTGAAATATTGTCACGCATTTTGCTGTCCCCTTTGTTATCCGTTTGCGGAAAAACCGCCTGCATTTATATTTTTTATTATCCTCTTTTTTTGCAACTTTGTCAAGAATTTATCAATCATAACATTTATTTCGGATAACTGTGTCAAAGCGGATAAGCTATACATATTATATAGCAAGCCGTCAAGCGGCACAGCGGCCGCCAAAAGGCGCCGCCGATACGCGCCGTTTTTACGGCTTTTGTAAACACTATTTTTCCCACGTCCCAGCGAAACAGCGCTCTTTCATTCAAAAAACAAGCCCCCGACGCGCAAGCAAATGCGGATCGGGGGCATGCGCCTTCTGTTTTTTCCCGAAACTATCGCTTCAGGTCAAAAGACTTGCAGTCCGTGCACTGGTCCATGGTAGGATCACATTCATGAGTGCCGACCAAAATGGTGTCGAGAGAGCAGTAATTCTCATCGTTGCAATGATGGCTGCAATTGTTTACCGTGCACTGGATACACTTATTAGCCTGTTTCATTTTCTCATTACCTCCTGTTTTCGGACTACGCTGTTATTATCTGATGATATGCCGCTGATATTCGCAGGACAAAAAAATTTTCACTGGCAAATTTTCTGACAAATATCGATCATACATTCAACATATTATAATAATCCATAAAGAGGTGTTACAAAAAATGCAGGTTATTAGCTATACCGTCGGTAACGAAAACGATTTCGGAGTAACATCGGCGGCAAAACTGGTTAAAATAGCAGCTGAATCGGGCTGCACGGTCACGCTTGACCGCGGCGGCAGAACGGTAAACGCAAAAAAACTGTACGCGGTAATGGGGCTTGGAATCGAGCAGGGAGATGTGCTGACGCTGACGATCAGCGGACCTGCGGAAAGACACACCGCCGATAATATACGCGCCCTGTTGCTCTCATAGCAAACGGCTTGCGCGTTTCGGATTTTTGCACCGGCGAAATTCTGCAAGGGTTTGCACGGGTGTGTTTTCGCATGGATGTTTTTTACCGGTGCATTAGCCGATTTTAAACTGTATCGCACTAACGTGTTTTCAAATAAATCTTAATCGGTTTATTTTTGATTCGGCATTTATCAATTACAAACTTTGTCCCACGCGATTTTCCGTCCCAAAACGCGATAACCGCGTCAGAATATTCAATGATCGAGATATTACGTTTTAGCGGCGCATATCTTCCGTATTTATCGTATTCAGGTAAAAACTCAGTCAGTTTTATACCTCTTGACAACGCGTAGTCCCTTGCACATCTGTCAATTCCGACGGCGCCGCCGCTGACGATTTCATTCGTCCCGTCCGGTAAATATTTGCCGAGGTTGCTGACTGACAGACTGCGCGAGCCGATTACTGCCACTTTCATTGCTGATTCCCCTCCGAATTTGTTCGTCATTATTGCGTCATTATATCACCATTTTCGTTGTGACGCAATAGTTTCACTATAATTGAGTCATAATGATGTTATAATTGCGATACGGAGGAATAAAAAGTGGACGACAAGCTGCTAAGATATACCCTGCGTGTGGACAGAGCGCTGTTCGCGAAATTTCGTTATATCGCCGAATCGGAGGGACGTTCCGCCAACAAAGAGATAGAGCAGTATCTTAAAAAGCGTGTAGCTGAATTTGAAGCGGCTAACGGCAGGATCGAGGTCGCTCAAAACGACTGATATCGGCGGCAAAAACCGTATCGTCTGTTATTATCAATCGAACGATGCAACCCGAAAATGAATAGTAAACTTATTTCCTATTATTTATAATTATCAACACACTCATATAGAAATAATTTCCACAATGTGCTATAATTAAAAATAATACATAATGAAGTGCATCGGTATGAGAAAAAAGTCAAAAATTTTGTCGATTATCGCTTTTGCATCAGCTGCCGCCGTGATTATTTCTTGTTTCGTTGTGAGGCTGGTAATCGTGTCGGTAGCAAAAAACAGAATTGCTTGGTCCGAGAAAATGCAAGCAGAAGGTCCATGGAAAGAAAAAGCAATTTGAAAATCGCCGGACAACGACTTCTACCTGATTTGCAATCAATACAACGAAACCGACGGTATAACCGTTTCCGCCTATGTTCAAGTTGAGTCGGAGTGGATTAAATGCTATCCGGGTAGTATCACCGGTTCTAAGCGCCTTTTCTTTGACACTAATGACGGTACCTATTCGAATGATTTTTTTGACTGTGCGGCCGTTCTTGAAAATGACCGATTGATCCTGTCTGACATAGCGTGTGACAACGGCTATTTCAAGAATGTCGACAAAATTGTCTTAGTTAAATGCGATTATGCTGATGTTTTCGATTCTTTACCGTTTGAAACAGTCGATTAGTTGTTAAATTTAAGAATATAGCCCCCTGTATGTCGGGCGCAAAATCGCGCCGCCGACACTCAGGGGGCTTTTTGTTTTATTCGGATATGATCGTTGATAGGTTAATTTGCGTTATTTTTCGCGCCTGCAACTACTGTGAGCGCCTTTCACCGTGCGTGAATAGAGGTCACATTGCGCTATTGGGTAGCGCGGTGCGTGTGGGCGGAGGCACGGTGTGCGTGTGTTGGCGGCACATTGCGCGTGTTGGCGGCACATTGCGCTATTGGGTAGCACGGTGTGCGCGTGTGGGTGGCACGATGCGCGTGGGCGGCACGGTGTGCGTGTGGGCGGCACCGTGCGTGAGTGGGTGGCGCGGTGCGTGTGGGCGGCGCGGTGTGCGAATGAGCGGCACATTGCGCTATTGGGTGGCGCGGTGCGCGTAAGCGGCGGCACGGTGCGTGTGGGCGGCGCGGTGTGCGAATGAGCGGCACGGCGCGCGTGTGGGCGGCGCGGTGCGCGTAAGTTTCCCTTTCAACAATGGTAACTGCGTGCAAGCACCGAGGAGATTCATGACCGGCAACACCACCATGCGGATTGTAGCACTGCGTGCCTTTTGACCGTGCGTGAGTGGCAGCGCGGTGCGTGTGAGTGGCACGGTGTGCGTGTGGGTAGCACGGTAGGTAACAAGTTGTTGCGTCTGTTTTCGCCTTTGCTCAACAATGCTTTTTTACAAAAAATTTAAAGCAAAATTTAAAGCATCGTGACATTTCTTCACAGCACTGCATTGCACTTTCAACATTACACCGTAATTTTCATTCTGATTCTTTACTGATTTATATCTTGATTTCACCGTGATTTTCGGCTCATTTTTGCACAATTAACGAATGGGATTATCAACCGTCTCGCCGTAAACGCAGGCGTACACCTCGCGGCACAGGCGCGCGTTCTCCTCCAGCATGCGGTCGGCGGCATCGCGCACCTTCAAATCCGCGTCGGGATATATCGGCGGCAGAATGTGCATTGAATAGGCGATATTGTCGGGCAGCATTTCCTCGCCCTCGCGTTTCGGGTGCAATGTGACAAAGCACGGCACCACCGGCACGCTGTTTTTCGCGGCGTAATAGTATGCGCCGATACGGTAAGGACGCGGCTTGGTATAATTCCACCACATTGCCTGCTCGGGATAGATGAGCACGAAATCGCCGCGCCGAAGTATCTGCGAAATCGCCCTGTCCAGCATACGCATGGTCGCCATGCTGCTGCTCAGCGGCAGTGTATCGCAGTATTTCAGCAGCCAGCCGATCATGCCCGACATAAAATAATTGCCTTCGCGCACCAGCTTGTACATACGGTGACTGCCGGGCGCCTTTTCGGCGGCGATCTTAACCGCCAGATTCTCGGTCACGGCAAAGTGATTGCTCGTAAACACCGCTCCGCCCGTGATGTTTGCCAAATTTTCCTCGCCCGTCACGGTTATGCGGAATTTTCGCTTGCAGTAGCCCTTGTACAGCGATTCCACTCCGCGGCTGAAAAAGCCGTTGACCTTGTACCTGACCGACTCGTGCAGATAATCTACATCCTGCGGCGTCAGCGTGCGGCTCGGCGGATCGTCCTCCACGTCGCAGAAAAAGCACTCGCCGCCCTTCGCCTCGTACTCTCTGATTTTCTCCAGCACCGCCGCTCTGTCGGGCGGCAGTTCCTTTTTCCTTGTCATACCGTCGCTTCCCCCTCGGCAAGCACTCGCCTGAAATTGGCCGCGTCCCCGATTATTGCCGTCGCTGCCGCGCGCAGATTTTCGCCGGCCGCGGCATCGCGGCGACGCTCCTCCTCACCGAACCGTCCGCGCTCGGACAGCAGTCGGCTGTAAAAGGGCGAACGGGCGGCGTAATGCCAAAAATGCTCCTGATAGCGCACATCGGAGTAGTACCACGGCTTAAAAAACATATTGTAATGCACCAGTCTCAGCCTGCCGCAGGGCGAATCGTCCACCGACATTTTGTTCCACTCGCTGCCGAGATACAGCACCTTTCCGCGGCAAATCACATTCAGGTAGTCCTGATCGGGGCAGATGGTGTTGAAATGATATGTGCTGAGCAGTCGTGTGAAGCTGCCCTGCACATCCTGACGGCGCATTTCCTCCAGATCCATGACCATAACGCCCGAATTAAAGTACCGTCGGTATGGCACGCCGACTCCCTCCTCGGCGTAGCGGATGAACACATCCTCGCTGGCGACCACCGCGTCGGACACTGCCGCCACCATTTTACCGCAAAGCTCGGTGCGGTACAGCTCGGCAATGTCGGACAGCACCACCGTATCGGAGTCCAGATACACCGCCTTTTTCTTTTCGGGAAAGAGTGATGGAATGAATATGCGGTAATAAATCGACAGACTGTAATAATCGCGCAGGGAAAGCCGCGCGGCGAGCGGTCGCAGGCGGTCGGAAACATCGGCAAAGCGCACCTTTACATTTTCGGTCGCAAGACCGCGTATCGCCGCTTTGTTTGCCGCGCTCACGCCGCTGTGCAGAATAATCACATCATAATCGGTTTGGCCGTCGCTGTTTTCAATGAGCGAGCGCAGCGACACCGAAAGATAGGGGATATATCGGTCGTCGCAGGCGTAAAAAACAGTCACCGTGCCGTGCGTTTGTCCGTGCGATTTGCCGGTCGTTTCACAGTGCATTTCGGCGTGCAATTTACCGGTCGTTTCGCCGTGCGGTTTGTCATAACCCGAGTCCCGATTGATTTCATGCGCGCTGTGACGGGGCGATTTTGTTTTTATAGTATACGCATTATCTTGCGTTGCTTTTCTTGTCATAGCTGATCTCCTCGTATTCCCGCTTTTTCGCGAGGTATTCGCACAGCAGGTCGTCGTAGCGGTCGGTCAGCACCTCGCTGACCAGTTCGGTCTGCCAAGGCTTTATGTTACGCGTGTGAAAGTATGGCAGCCACAGTATCGTTTTGGTAAAATGCTGAATGACCGTGCCGTCACGGTCGTAGTGCTTTTGCTCGTTGTACTCGGCGGGCAGCAGATACTTTTTCGTCGTCAGCCTGTGCAGCGCCGTCTGGTCGGGCAGAAAAAGCCGCCTTTCGGCGCAAAGCGCCACCGCGCGCCGAAGCAGCCCCGTTCGCCGCAGCTCGGTCATATTCAGCAGCATAACGCCCGAATTGACATAGCGGTAGCCCATGAACCACCGCCCGTAGTAATCGAGCACGGCGCCGTATTCACAGCCGCCGATATCGGTGTGGAACAGCGGCGAGAGGTCGCCGTTGACAATGGTATCCGCGTCAAGGTACAGCACCTTTTCGGGCAGCGTCGGCAGGCGGTCGGCGAACAGCCGCAAAAAGCAGTAGGGCGTGTAATCGGTTTGGGAATTTGGCGAATTAAACAGGCTGTCACGGTACAGATCGCCCACGTCAATAATACTGACGCGGCTGTCCGCATTTGCCGAGCGATATATTTCCTCGATAAACGCCCTCTGCTCCTCGCTGATGGGACGGTAGTCTGGGTCGGAGTCGGTGAGATCCATGGTCAAAAGATAGACGTCAAAGCTCTCCGCCGTGTGACGCGCCGAGGACATCGCCGATATTAAAATGCCGTCAAACATTCTGTCGTTTCCGGCGTACATGACCGAAATCATAGCTGTTGCTCATCTCTCTTTTTGTATTCGATGGGTCGAAAAGTGCTTTTTTTTGCGTTTTCACACATTACGCCGTAGGCAGTGTCTCTCAGCTTTTGCTCAGCCTTTTTCTGAGGCAGGTCGGCATCGGGGTAAAACGGGCCGTCCAGCCACACCGTGACCGACGGCGTGCGACCGAGCCGCTTTTTGCGAAAGGTGGTGGTCGAAACATACACAGGCGCGCCGCTGCGCACGGGAAAACGGAATGAATTGCTCGGGTATGGGCGTATCTCGGTGCAGTAGGGCCATATGTGCGCCTCGGGATACACGGCGACGCAGTGTCCCTCGTCAACGCGGCGGTCGACCGCGGCGGCAAAGTGTCGGAACGCCGACGGCGACTGCGGCAGAGGTATCGCCCCGTTCATCAGAATGAAATTACGCGTTGACGGCGACGAAATGTTTTCGGGACTGACGATGACGTACACCTTTTTCGGAAAGGCGGCGAGGGTCGGAATAAACGCGTCGCCGGCGAGCAGCGTGTGATTAAGATACAAAAAACAGCCCTTTTGCGCTTTGATCGGCGCGGTCGTGCGGTCAACAATATGCAAATGAAATTTTATCTTGCAATACAGATAGGCAAAAGGGGTCATAATAAGGCGGTAGGCGCAAAAGGACAGCGCGCGCCAAAGCGCCCCGTCGCGTATGAATTTGAAATCGTGCGGAATGTCGAAGTATGCCTTTTGCACGCCGGCGAAATCGTCGGTCAGCGGATCGGTATAGTAAACCGTTTTGGGCGATATGTCTCTCATGCGTCTGCCTCCTTTTTTTGGTTTATTCGTCCGCGGCGGTGCGGCACATCACAATGCGCATTTGTCATGCCGCATTTGTCGCAGTGCAGTAATGTCCAATACCGTGATGACACGATACCGCAGTGCAGTAATGTCCAATACCGCAATGCCGTAATGACACCATGCCGCAGTGCAATAATGTCCAATACCGCGATGGCACCATGCCGCGCGATTTTTTATAAACCGCGCTGATTTTGCATGATTTTTGTGCGGCGGTGAAATTATACTCACGATTTTTGCGTAATTTCATCGTTATCGTGCTTTTACACGGCTTTTTTGTGTGATCCTCGCGTAATTTTCGTGTGGTTTTTACGCACGGTCTTTATAAAACGCGGCTCTTGCCGTAAAAGAAAAGTGCCACTGTTCCCGGGCCGACATGAGCGCCGGTGACCGGCTCGTAGCAAACGGTCAGTTCCTTGCCGCAAAAGCCGTGTTCCCTGAGCTTTCCGAGCAGATAGGCAACGCCGCCTTCGTTGTCGGCGTGAGCAATGCCTATCTCACGCGCTTTATCGGTGACAAGCCGCGCGTACCGTTCGGCAAGCGCGTCCAGCGCGCGTTTTGCGCCGCGGATTTTGTCGTACATGACGATTCTGCCCTCGTCGTCACCGATAAGCAACGGGCGTATGCCCAGTATTCCGCCGATGAGCGCCGCAGCTCCCGAAATTCTGCCGCTGCGCTTGAGGTAATTCAGGTCGTCGACCGTAAAGCACTGGCACATATTCGGGATCAGTTCCTTCACGCGCGCCGTCACTTCATCAAGATCGGCACCGCTGCGGAGCATTTTCGCCGCCTCCAGAACGATCATTCCCTCGCCGAGAGACGCGCCGCGCGAGTCGATGACCTCAATGCGCCGTTCGGGATATTCTCCGTGCAGCTCGTTTGCCGCCATCTGCGCCGCATTGGTCGTGCCGCTGACGCCGCCCGACAGCCCGATGTACAGTATATCATTCCCGACGCGCAGCTCATTTTCAAAGCGATCGGTGAATGCGGCAATATTTATCATGGAGGTCTTTACCACCTCGCCGGCGCGCAGAGCGTCGTAAAACGCTTTTCCGTCAAAATCGTCAAGCTGATTTTTCTGTTCGCCGCCCATTGTGTAAGACAGCGGTATTACGCTGATGTTGTATTCATTTGCAAGTTGTGCGGTCAGATTTGCGGCCGAATCGGTAAAAAGCTGTATCATATTTATTCCCTCTGTTTCCGCTGAGTATTTACACCGAACGCGATATGCATACTTTACCTATTTGCAGATGCTCATTCGTTAAACCGTCCGGTGACAGGTGCAGGATAACATTCTTTGACGCACAAAGCAACCTACGGTTTTAAATCAGCCTCTACCACGCCGAAAAATCGACTCTACCATGCAAGAACGAGGCGGTAAGAGTTCATAAATCGCGGCTCTACCGCATTGAAAAAAGCACTGATTTCATGCGGTTTTTGCGGATTCTACGCCGAGGAGAGCCGCAACAGCGCTGGGTATAGCACAAACGAAAACGGCAATGCGGTAAATGAAAATGCATAGCGCACGTGAACTGGTGCGCGGTGAGTTATTGCGGTTGTTTTCGCTGTGTTTCGCCTTGTTCGGCGATGTTTTTTTGCAAAAAAATCCAAAATTGCGTGACCGTTATTCACGACGCGGCAAATTCGATATGTCGAAGTCGTCGCACCGTGCGTGAATTAATGTTGAGAAGCGTGTTTGGAAAGCGTGATGCATGTGAGTGATGCAGAGCGCGAGTAAGTAGCACAGTGCGTGAATGGGCGTAGCGGCGCGTGTGAATTGCAGTGCATCATTCAAGTGTGTAACACCGTAAGTGTGTGGTGGCACGGTGCGTGTATGAGATGCCGTCCGTTAATTGGATAGCACGTTGCGTGAACGGGGTGCTGTCCGTTGATTGGATGGCGCGGTGCGTGAACGGGGTGCCGTCCGTTAATTGGATGGCGCGGTGCGTGAACGGGGTGCCGTCCGTTAATTGGATGGCACGTTGCGTATAAATATTCTCCTTGTCAAAACAGGAAGATTGCAAGCGCCGAGTGGGATTCACGACCACAACGCGCCCCGTATGGATTGGACACTATGCGTGAATGGGAACGCAGCGCACGAAAACAAGTTGCAAGATGCTTGTAATCAATCATCTCCGTCATGCCATGCGGCGCGTCGCTTTCTTACAGGAAAGCAACCTTTTTTCATTCATGCGGTCATTTTCCATAACGAGGAAATAACCTTTAACAAGCATGGAAGGGAAATCTGTGCCGTGGCGTGTGGTTGCAAGGTGCGTGCATGAGATCACAGCGCGTGAAAATCAGTCACGCAATGCGTAAATTGGGTAGCACCGTGTCCGTGTTGGTGGGCGCGACGTTCAAGTGGGGGTCACGGCGTCCTAGTGGGGGTCACGGCGTCCTAGTGGGGGTCACGGCGTCCGAGTTGGTGGGCGCGCGTATCGACAGCGGCAAATTCAGCACTACTGTCTCCGCCGAAAGCAATATGCGTCCGGTAACCGTCTTGACAACCCACAAGTCATGAAGCACGGCGCACATTTGCGGTTGAATTTCGCCGCGTTATTTATTACAATATAACTATCAATCCGATTACCGAAAATCGTGACCGCTTTTGGGGGTATTTTTCTATGTGGATAACCGACAACCGCGCCGCTGACCGCGCCGAGGGGCTGTTCCGCTTTCGCCGCGGCTTTTGCGCGCCGAGCGGCAGCACTCTGACCGTCCGCGTCAGCGCCGACACGCGGTACAAGCTCTTTTTGAACGGCGCCGAGGTGCTTATCGGCCCGTGCAAGGGCAACCGCTTTGTTACATATTACGAAACCGCCGATCTGACGCCGCTGCTGCGCGACGGTGAAAACGAACTGCTCGCTCTGGTCGTGCATCTTGATCGCCGCATGGCATCCTTTCACCGCACCGAGCGCATGGCGTTTATGCTCGACGGAGTTGTTCACACGCCCGACGGCGACACCGACATTTCCTCCGATGAAAACTGGCAGGTCGCGCACGACCCGTCGTTTGAATGTACATCACCCGACTACTGGTGTCTGACCGATTTTACCGAGCATATTCACTTTGATCGCGCCGCCGACCTCGATTGGCAGCAGGCGGCACGCGTCTGCGACGCCGTGTTCGACCGCGAATATGCGTTCGGCGAAATGCCGATTTGGCGGCTGTCGCCGCGCACGATACCCGCGATGACCCGCACGCCGCTGAATTTTGACCGCGTTATGCGCTCGTCGCTCGACGCGACAAGCCTTATCGGCGGCGGCGAAGTGACCTTTGCGCCCGACTCGGAGCATTTCATCGAGGTCGCGCTGTCGGAGCACCGCACAGGCACGCCTCACATTGCGCTTTCCGGCGGCAAAGGCGCGTCGGTGCGCCTGACCTATGCCGAGAGTTATGTTTTCAAGGACGGCTGGCGTATCAAAAAGAAGCACCGCGAGGATCTTGACGGCATCATATACGGCATGACCGACCTGCTCGACTGCGACGGCGGCGACCGCGTTTACGAGCCGTTTTGGTTCCGCACCGTCCGCTTCATGCGTATAGAGGTCAAAACGGCCGATCAGCCGCTTACCCTCAGCGACCTTTGCTTTTTCGAGAACAAGTATCCACTGACCGTTTCGGCGAGCTTCGACAGCTCCGACCCCGACTCAAGGGCGCTGTGGGAGACCAGCAGCCGCACGGTCAACAACTGTATGCACGAGACCTTCGAGGACTGCCCATATTACGAACAGACCCAGTACGCGATGGATTCGCGTCTGGAAGCGCTTTTCACATATCAGCTCTCCTCCGATCGGGCGCTGGCGAAAAAGTGCCTTGACGAGTTCATGACCTCGCAGTATCCCGACGGCATGACTCAGGCGCGTTACCCGTCCATGGTACAGCAGGTGATACCCGGCTTTTCACTGCACGTCATTTACATGGCGGACGACTATATGCGCTATGCGCCGAACGACCGCCGTTACGTTCGCTCGCTGCTGCCGAAAATAGACGGCATACTCGGCTGGTTCGATCGGCTGATTGATGAAAACGGCGTAGTCGGCGATACCGAGCACTGGCGATTTATCGACTGGGTCGACGGCTGGCGCGACGGCGTTCCGTCGAAGGAACCGACCTCGATCATCAGCTTTATGTACGCAACGGCACTGCGGCGCGCCGCCGACATGAACCGCTGCTTCGGCTACGGCGATATAGCCGCCGAATACGACCTACGCGCCGACGCGGTGAACAACGCCGCCGTTAAACTTTTCTTTGATACGGAGCGCGGACTGTTCAAGGACTGCGCGAGCGGCGGTTACAGTCAGCACGCGCAGATATGGGCGGTGCTCGCAGGTGCGGTCGACGGCTCTATGGCGCGCGAAGTAATTGAGCGTATGCATGCCGACGACAGTCTCGCACGCTGTTCGTATTCGATGATGTTCTTCTTTTTCCGCGCGCTGGAAAAGGTCGGCCTGTACGAAAAGGCGTACGCCTGCCTTGACCGCTGGCGCGCCATGCT
This sequence comes from uncultured Oscillospiraceae bacterium, assembly GCA_900556765.1. Lineage (GTDB taxonomy): Bacteria > Bacillota > Clostridia > Oscillospirales > Acutalibacteraceae > UMGS1976. Next base: position 9,244 of record USQH01000002.1, on the reverse strand, counting down.
CCAGCGCGGCTGCACGACATGGGTAGAGGACGACGTGCAAGAGCGCAGCGATTGTCACGGCTGGGGCGCTCTGCCGATATACGAGTTTGCCGCCGTGGTGCTGGGCGTAAAGCCGATCGGCTACGACGGCGATACGGTTAAAATCGCGCCGAATACGGTCGGACTGACCCGTGCGAACGGGACGGTCTGCACGCCTGGCGGCAATGTCACTGTCGGCTGGCGTATTGACGGCGACAAGTTCCGCATTACCGTCTCCGCCGAAAGCGATATGCGGCTGATAATCGTCCTGCCCGACGGCACAAGTCACGAAGCACGGCGTACATTCGGCGGCGAGTGTGAAATGCCGCGCGGATGAAACACGATTGTGCGGATGAAAAACGGGCGCACGGACAAAACGTGGGCGCACGGACGAAACGTGGGCACACGGACGAAAAGTGAACGCACGGATGACACGTGAACGGAACGCGGACACACACAGATAAAGCGCGGCGGCGTGACGAATATTCACACGCAAAACGGTCTCCCGTGGTCGAAAGACCACACGGGGGACCTTTTTTTGGGCGCGGTGTGTATTGTGGGAGCGGTGCGTGAGAGCGTAGCGCAGTGAGTAAAAACAAGTCGTGCGGTGCGCGTAAGCCGTAAAGGCACAAAGCTCGGCGACAGGGTGTGTGCAATCTACTATCGTCAAAAAAGGAGGAGTGCCGGCTTCAAGCGGAACTCACGCTAACAGCGTGCCACTGTGTGCCAAAAAAGCTTAATGAGTGTTGTTGTGCAGTGTAAACAAGAGCAAGGAGGCACGCCGCGACCGCATAACAAGCAGACTGACCTCTGACAAAGCAAACCGGAGAGCGGCACAATTGGGCGAGAGGGGTGACACGGTGCGCGAATGGGCGTGGTGCGTGAGTGGGTAGCAAAGTGCGCAAGCGGTTAAAACGGTGCGTGCAATTAAAATACCTTGGTTACGCCGCGCAGCGCTCCGCCTCCTTGCAGTGGCGGCAACCCTCTTGTCCATCGGCACGGTGCTGAGTTAGCAGCACGGCTCGTGTAAATAAGTCGCAATGGGCGTGAAGAAATGTCACCATGTGTGAGTTGGTAGCAAAGTCCGCAAGTGGGTGGCGTGTGGCTGGTGAATAAATGTCACTGTGCGTGACCGGAGGGCGCGATATGCGAAATGGTAGCGCAACTCTGAACAGGCGGTGCGACGCGTAAACAGACGTGCGGCGAAGTATCAAAATGCCATTTGCGGCAAATATTTCGACGGATTTTTGCCGCTTTTCGAGCGGACGATTGTCGCCACTTGTATTTATGCGGCGTTTATTGTATAATATAGCTTAATATAATGGAATAACTATATAAATCGAGGTCTTTTTTATGACAAAAACCGAGCTTTTGCGCCGAATTACCGATGAAAAGGAACGCCGCGGTATCAAAATCCTTGCCCACACCTACCAGATACCCGCCATTCTCGACCTTGCCGACGTTACAGGCGACTCATTCGCTCTGTCAAAGGCGGCGACTACGCTTGACTGCGACACTGTCGTGGTCTGCGGCGTCCGTTTCATGGCGGAGACGGTCAAGATTTTATCACCCGAAAAGCGCGTCATTCTCGCCGCGCCGCAGGCTACCTGCCCGATGGCTGAGCAAATACCGCCCGAACGGGTCGCCCGATTCCGCGAGCAAAATCCCGACGTCGCCGTCTGCGCCTACATAAATACCACCGCCGCGCTGAAAACACAGGCCGACGTGTGCGTTACATCGTCCAGCGCGGTGAAGATATGCGGCAATCTGGACAGCGAAAAAATACTGTTCATTCCCGATAAAAACCTCGGCGCGTTCGTCGCCGCCGCCGTTCCCGACAAGCAGTTTATCACATGGGACGGCTGCTGTCCGGTACACGACTCGCTGACCGCGGACGACGTGCTGGCGGCAAAGGCCGAGCATCCGAACGCCCTTTTCGCCGTTCATCCCGAGGCGCCCGCCGAAGTGGTCGCGCTTGCCGACTACGTCGGTGCGACCAGCGGCATTATCGACTTTTGCATTAACGGCACCGACCGCGAGGTCATCATCGGCACCGAATGCGGCGTATGGGAGAACCTGACCGAAAAGTACCCCGACCGCCGCTTTTACCAGCTCGCACCGAAGAAGCTGACCTGCCGCGACATGAAATACACCGATCTTGAGGTGCTGCTCGCCGCGGTTACCGGCGAGGGCGGCGAGGAAATCATACTTGACGAGGCTACACGCCTTGCGGCAAAGCACAGCATCGACGAGATGCTCCGCTGCGGCAATTGAAAGGAAGCGCAAGACCCGAAATGAAAGAGAAATATGATGTTATAATCGTCGGTGCAGGCATCGCCGGACTGTATGCCGCGCTTAATTTTGACGAGAGCGTACAGGTGCTGGTCGCCGCAAAGCGCGACATCTTTCTGTGCAATTCATCACTCGCCCAGGGCGGCGTGGCAGGCGTGCTCGATCTCACAAACGACAGCCCGGAGCTGCATATCAAGGACACGATGATCGCCGGTCAGCAGGAAAACCGCCGTTCGGCGGTCGAGCTGCTGGTACACGAAGGCCCGAACGAGCTGCACCGCCTGATAGACATGGGCGTCGACTTTGACCGAAACGCCGCCGGCGAGCTGCACATGACGCTGGAGGGCGGCCACTGCCGCAACCGCATCATTCACCACAAGGATTCGACAGGCAGAGCGATCATGGAGACGCTGGTCGCCGAGGTTGCAAAGCGCAAAAACATTGACGTTGTGACAGGGCTTCACCTTGCCACAATGCGCGAATGTGACTGCGGCGTTGTTGCCGAATTTATTACGCCCGACGGACTGCGTGCCGTCGGCGCTCCCTACGCAATACTGGCGACGGGCGGCATCGGCAGAGTCTACAAATACACCACCAACTCCGCCATCGCGACCGGCGACGGCATTACGACCGCCTACTTCATGGGCGCGAAAATACAAAACCTGCACTACGTTCAGTTCCACCCGACCGCATTTGCCGCCGACGAGGGACGCGAGCGCTTTCTCATCAGCGAGGCGGTGCGCGGCGAAGGCGCATACCTGCTCAACAGCGAGGGCAAGCGGTTTATGCACCGCTACGACGAGCGGCTGGAGCTGGCGCCGCGTGACGTTGTGTCACACGCGATAATACTGGAATCACGGCGCACCGGCAGTGAGCATTTTTACCTCGACATTACCCACCGCGACGCCGATTTTTTGGTCGACCGATTCCCCATGATACACGAGCGCTGCCTCGCCGAAGGAGTCGACATTACAAAACAGCCGATTCCCGTTTTCCCCTGTCAGCACTACCTGATGGGCGGCATTGACGTCGACCTTAACTCAAAAACGCGGCTCGACCGCGTTTACGCTGCCGGCGAATGCAGTCACACAGGCGTTCACGGCAAAAACCGACTCGCCTCCAATTCACTGCTTGAGGCGCTGGTATTCGGCCACAGGGCGGCAGCGCACATCATGAGCCGCCGCGACAGCCGCGGATTCTGCGGCGAAGTGGGCGTTACCCTTTCACAGGGCGGCGCGCCGCTGCCGACCGGCATGAGAACTACCATACGCGAAATTATGCAGAACGCGTATTTTGTCATTCCCGACCCGTCAGCCGCCGAGCGCGGACTGAAAAAGGTCAAGGAGATCAACGACCGTCTGGAAAAGGGCGGATTTGAGATAAATCCCTACTACGTTGAGGCGCGCAGCCTTGCGAAAGTGGCGGAAATCATACTGAAACAGGCTATTTGAGGGGGATTTTGATGGCACTTTTACAGTTTTACATTGACGATATTATAAAAAAGGCACTCGCCGAAGACGTCAACTACATTGACACGACGACCGCCCTGCTGCCCGCCGCCGATAAGCCGAGCGACGCTTATTTCGTCTCCAAGGCGGACGGAGTGCTGTGCGGCATCGACGTGGCAAAGCGAGTTTTTGAACTGCTTGACAGCGAAGTCGAGTTTACTGCTCATTTCGCCGACGGCGACAGGGTCAAAAAAGGCGACATTATTGCAGAATTTTGCGGCAATACAGCCGCACTGCTGACAGGCGAGCGCACAGCGCTCAACCTGATACAGCATATGTCCGGCATTGCCACCGCCACCGCCGAGCTTACGGAGCTGGTCAAGGGCACACACGCCTCCATCACCGACACGCGAAAGACGCTGCCCGGACTGCGCGCGCTGCAAAAGTACGCCGTCACCTGCGGCGGCGGTAAAAATCACCGCTTTAACCTTTCCGACGGCGCAATGCTGAAGGATAACCATATTGACGCGGGCGGCGGAATCACCGCCACCGTTGCAAAGCTGCGTGAAAAGCTCGGTCACATGGTGAAAATTGAGGTCGAAACGCGCACACTTGACGAGGTGCGCGAGGCAGTCGCCACCGGCTGTGAAGTCATCATGCTGGACAATATGGACTGCGCGACCATGAAAGAAGCGGTCGCCATTGCCGGCGGAAAGGCTCTGCTCGAGGCTTCGGGCAACGTCACCGCCGCAAGCGTGCGTGCCATTGCGGAGACGGGCGTGGACATCATTTCAGTCGGCGCGCTGACCCATTCGGTTCAGGCGTTTGACATTTCCATGAGGATAAAGCTGTGAGCGACGTTATCGCTGCCGTTTCGACGCCGCTTGTGTCGGCCGGTATCGGCGTGATCCGCGTGTCGGGTGACGGCGCTGCCGCTCTGTGCGACCGCGTATTCAAAGCCGCCGGCGGAAAAAAACTTGACGATATCGAGGGCTACCGTGCACTTTACGGCACCGTATTCGATGCCGACGGAGCGATCGACGAGGCGGTGGCTCTGCGCTTTCGAGCGCCGCACTCATTTACTGGCGAGGACGTGGTCGAGCTGTCGTGCCACGGCAGCGTGTATATTCTGCGGCGCACCCTTTCGGCGCTGATTGCCGCCGGTGCGCGCATGGCAAAAGCCGGCGAATTTACACGCCGCGCCTTTGAAAACGGTAAAATGGATCTGACCGCCGCCGAGTCGGTAATGTCGCTCATCGGCGCGCAGTCGTCCGCTGAGCACGCCGCCGCTCTGTCGGGGCGCGAGGGGGCGTTGTACCGCCGCGTTAATGAGATACGCGACGGTCTTATCAAGCTGGCAGGACACCTTTCGGCGTGGGTCGACTTTCCCGACGAAGAAGTGCCGGAGGTGGACGAAAGCGAGCTGAAAAGCGGTTTTTTTGCCGCCGAACGCGACCTCCGACGGCTGCTTTCGGGGTTTGAGAGCGGCCGTTTGCTGCGCGAGGGAATCGACACCGTCATTGTCGGGCGTCCGAATGTCGGTAAATCGACCCTGATGAACATGCTGTGCGGCTGTGACCGCTCGATAGTCACCTCCGTCGCAGGAACGACGCGCGACATTGTCGAGGAGAGCGTTACCGTCGGCGGTATTAAGCTGCGCCTGTCCGACACCGCCGGTATACACGACACCGCCGACGCGGTTGAGCGCATCGGCGTCGATATGGCGCAAAAACGTATTCAGACCGCGGCGCTGATAATTGCCGTTTTCGACGGCTCGCAGGGGCTGTCCGACGACGACGCGGCGCTGATCGGCTCGCTTGCCGGCAGACGCGCCGTCGCAGTGATAAACAAGGACGACCTTGACGGGCGGCTTGACGCCGATATAATAAGGCGCGCGGTGCCGCTGTGCGTCTCCGTTTCGGCAAAATCAGGTGAGGGCGCCGATCGCCTTGCCGCCGCGATTGCGGAAGCCTGCGGAATCGACGGAATTGATCCCGCCGAGGGGATTATGACCAACGAACGCCAGCGCGACTGCGCGCACCGTGCGCTTTGCGCCGTTGACGAGGGGATAGCCGCCCTTGAAAACGGACTTACATTTGACGCGGTCGGCGTCATGCTGGACGAGGCGCTTGCCGCCCTGTCGGAGCTGTCGGGCGAGCGTGTCAGTGACGCCGTGGTGGACGAAGTGTTCAGCACTTTTTGCGTCGGCAAATAGGCGGCGAATAGGTGGCAAACGACCTGCAAACAGTCATCAACTCGGTGCTAAGCAGTCGGAAAACAACCACAAACAGCCACAAACAGCCACCAAACGACCTGCAAACAGTCAGCAAATAGGTGACAAACGGTGGGTACAAGCGCATTTTTGCAAATACAGCACTGCGGCGCTGAATGAGGCTCGCCAAGAAAGCCGCGTTGGAGCGAGCCCAATTGTGCGTAGCGAACCCAATTGCACGGAGTAAGCCCAATTGCGCGGAGTAAGCCCAATTGCGCGAAGCGAACTCGAGCGCCGAACGCAAAGAACCGAACGGCGGTACGGCAAACAGCTTTGCCGCCGAACAGCACTTTAAACACAACACAAACGGCTGCGGCGAACAACATTACAGGCAGTGGAAACCAACGCTTTGTCGTATCGTCTCACGGGACTGAAAATTTCGCCGCAGAGCTTAACATTTATAAAGAGTTTTATTAAAACAGCCTATACTCATAGAAGGCATATAAAAATTATCAATACCCTTTTATACAGTTGCATTGTGTGACAATCTGTCACGTTATATAATAACAATCGGCAAATACAGATGTCAGGAAGGCATTTTTAATGGATTATACAGCGGAAAATTATGATGTAGCCGTCATCGGGGCCGGTCACGCAGGCATTGAAGCCGCGCTTGCCGCCGCCCGTCTCGGCAGCAAAACTGCCGTTTTCACCATCAGCATGGACTGGGTGGGCAACTGCCCCTGCAATCCGTCCATCGGCGGCACGGCGAAGGGGCATCTTGTGCGCGAAGTTGACGCGATCGGCGGCGAAATGGGAAAGGCGACCGACGCCACGCTCATTCAGTACCGCGTGCTCAACCGCGGCAAAGGCCCTGCCGTACACTCACTGCGCGCGCAGATCGACCGCCGCGAATACAGCGGATACATGAAGCACGCGCTTGAACTGCAAAGCGGCCTTGACCTAAAGCAGGCGGAAATTATTGAAATTACCCGTGACTGCGACGACTGGCTGCTCAAAACCAAGCTGGGCGCAATTCACAGGGCAAAAGCGGTCGTCCTTGCGACCGGCACATTTCTCGGCGGCCGCATATACATCGGCGACGTCAGCTACGAGGGCGGCCCCGACGGTATGTTCGCCGCGACCGAGCTGGCTCAGTCGCTGAAAGCGCTTGGACTGCCGCTGCGCCGCTTTAAAACCGGCACTCCTGCGCGAATCGACCGCGCGTCAATTGACTTTTCGCGGTTGGAGGTGCAGACGGGCGACGAAATTACCTCCCCCGTCTCCTACTCAAACACTACGCCGCCGCAAAACAAAGCCGTTTGCCACATAACCTACACCAACGACGAAACCAACCGCATTATAACCGACAATATCCACCTCTCGCCGCTGTACAGCGGACTGATCGAGGGTGTCGGGCCGCGCTACTGCCCAAGCCTTGAGGATAAAATAATGCGTTTTCCCGACAAGCCGCGGCATCAGCTTTTTATTGAGCCAATGGGTCTTGACACTGACGAATATTATCTGCAAGGTATGTCGTCATCACTGCCTGAGTTCGTTCAACTTCAATTTTTGCACACTATAAAAGGACTTGAACACGTTGAGATAATGCGAAACGCCTATGCCATAGAATATGACTGCTGCGACCCTACAGAGCTTTCTGCTACGCTGGAGTTCAAGGCTTTTGACGGTCTTTACGGTGCAGGTCAGTTCAACGGCACTTCGGGATATGAAGAAGCCGCCGCACAAGGTCTTATCGCAGGCATAAATGCCGCACTGAAAATTCTCGGCAGAAAGCAGCTTATTCTTGACAGAGCGTCCTCATACATAGGCACTCTTATTGATGACCTTGTTACAAAGGGTTGTTCAGACCCTTACAGAATGCTCACATCAAGAAGCGAATACAGACTTTTGCTAAGACAAGATAACGCTGATATAAGGCTTACGCCTATAGGTCATGAGATAGGGCTTATCTCAGACGAAAGATATCAGCATTTGCTTGACAAAAATGAACAGATAGCCGCTGAGATAAAGCGTGTTTCAAAAATAAATATTGCGCCAAATCCTGAGATAAATGCCTATCTTGAATCTGTAGGCACTGACCCTCTCAACAACGGCATAAAGCTTGCTCAGCTTATCCGCAGACCACAGGTGTCATATGATGGTCTTGCTCCTTTCGATAAGGAACGACCTGAGCTTTCAGCAGAAGTAAAAGAGCAGGTAGAATTGCAGATAAAATATGACGGTTATATAAAGATACAGCTTGAACAGGTGGAGGCTATGCGAAAGCTAGAGAAAAAGGCTTTGCCTACGAATATTGACTATAATGATATAAAAAGTCTTAGACTTGAAGCGATTGAAAAGCTCAATAAGATAAAGCCTGTATCAGTTGGTCAGGCAAGCCGAATCAGCGGAGTAAACCCTGCGGACGTGGGTGTGCTTTTGGTATGGCTCTCATCAAAGAATGACCATAGGGAGGAATAGTATGTCAAAGCTTATTTCTAAGGACGATTTTATAAAGCTTTTTGATAATTATGATATAACAATATCTGACAGTGATTATTCACGCTTTGAAGCTTATGCAGATCTGCTTTGTGAATGGAACGAGAAAATAAATCTTACTGCTATCACTGACCCTGAGGGAATTTCAATAAAGCATTTTTTTGACAGCGTTTATCCTTTCACACTTTTCGAGGTAAAAGAAAATGCAACGGTAATAGATGTCGGCACAGGGGCAGGATTTCCGTCCTGTCCGCTGAAAATCGTCCGTGACGATATAAAGCTTACACTTCTTGATAGCCTTAATAAGAGGATAAATTTTCTTGCACAGCTTTCAGACAGTCTTGACCTTGGTGCAACTTGTATACATGGCAGAGCAGAGGAGCTTGGCAGAAGCATGGAGTGCCGTGAACAATTTGACATTGCCACAGCAAGAGCGGTGGCAAACCTCAGCGACCTATGCGAGTATTGCCTGCCTTTTGTAAAGGTTGGGGGACAGTTTGTTTCTTATAAATCCGGAAATGTGGATAATGAGTTAAAAGAGTCTTCTAAGGAGGAAATGATGAGCTGAAAGAGGCTAAAAATGCTATTAAGATACTGGGAGGAAAGGTCGAAGAGGTCTTTGACTATGAACTTCCAACAGGCGACGGCAGAACGCTTATCCTCATAAGAAAAGTATCTGAAACGCCTGAGAAATATCCACGCAACAAGGGTCAAATGAAAAAGAAAAAATTATAATACAAACTAAATCAAAATACAAAGCGGTGTCGGAGAA
>USQH01000001.1 GCA_900556765.1 uncultured Oscillospiraceae bacterium | reverse complement strand
ACCGCATCCACCAGTTTGAAAAGCAGGAGATGATCGTCGTCTGCAAGCCGGAGGACAGCGACTACTGGTACGATCAGCTTTGGAAAAACACCGTCGACCTCTTCCGCTCGATGGATATTCCTGTGCGTACCCTCGGCTGCTGCTCGGGCGATCTTGCCGACCTGAAGGTCAAGTCGCTTGACGTTGAGGCGTGGTCACCGCGTCAGAAGAAATATTTTGAGGTCGGAAGCTGTTCCAACCTCGGCGATGCTCAGGCACGCCGCCTGAAAATTCGCATTAAGGGCGAAAAAGGAACCTACCTCGCCCACACCCTCAACAACACCGTCGTCGCCCCGCCGAGAATGCTTATCGCATTCCTGGAGAACAATTTGCAGGCAGACGGCTCAATACGCATCCCCGAAGCGCTTCGCCCCTATATGGGCGGCGCCGAAAAGATCGGCTGAGCAAGACAATGTGACATTTACGGCGCTCAAGCGGCGTGAAAACGGCGCGCAAGCTGCCCCGCAAAGACGCCCACAACGTGGAAATCAGTCACACGGTGCGTGAGAGTGCGTGAGAGCATGACACAGCGCGTGAGAGCATGACACAGCGCATGAGAACGTAGCGCGGTGCGTGAGAACGTAGCACGGTATGCGAGAACGCAATTCGGCGGCGTGGCAAGCCCCCATTGTCAAGAGGAAACGGTCACCGGCATTATGGGATAGTTCATGTCGACAACTCGCACGGCGTAAAAAGGTACGCACAGTGTGAAAATAAAGTACATCAGCGCACAATCGTTGTGTGATTTTCGTGCAGATGGTGTCGGTATGTACGACCTGCATGAACGCCAAAACCGCCCACAACGTGGAAATCAATCACACAGTGAATGAGAGCATGGCACGGTGCGTGAGAGCATGGCACGGTGCGTGAGAGCGTAGCGCGGTGCATGAGAACGTAGCACGGTGCGCGAGAATGTGGCACGGTATGCGAGAACGTAGCGCGGTGCATGAGAGCAGCGAAAGCAAGGCAAAACCGCTTAAAAATCAGGCTAAATTTTATCGGAGGTTGAACCGCCAATGGCTAAGAAAAACGATAACGACATCATTTCGGTGATTGACGACGATTTTGAGGAGCGTCCGCGAAAAAAGGGCAAAGCTCCTGCCGACGACGGTCCCGATTACACCGATTACAAAAACGAAAGCGGCACCGGAGTGCGCCACTATTCGGCAAAGGACAATGCGAACGGCGGCGATGCAGTGCGGTTCTTCGGCGACGGAGAAACGGAGGAGCGGCGTCCGTCGCTGGACGGCTACTCGGCGCATCGCTATGAAGAAAACTCCCTCAGCGGATTGTATTCCGATTCCGGAAAAACTGTCTGCATGGTCATGCGCGTGATAAGCTGCGTGCTGTTTCTGATCGCACCGGTGTCATTCGTGGGCGATATGCTTGCCATATTCGGCGCAGATGGCGACGTTGCGTCAGCAGGAGCGATGATATCGTCGGTAATCGACAGTCTGATCGGTGCGATAATGTACGTTATTGCCGGATTTTTGGTCATCGCTCTGATAAAAATTCTGCAAAACCTCATGGCGTTGCAGAAAAAAAGATGATTATACGGCGATACGGGTGCAAAAATCCTCGTATCGCCTGCTTTATATGCTTCTTGTTATGCAAAGCACGGTGTTTTTTACAAAACGCCGCGCTTTTTGTTTATGCTGTGAAAGCCGCTTGGAAACCTTATATTATTGTATTGGTATTTGTTGGTTAGGGGCGTGCTATATAATTGAAATGCGGTTACTTATACTGTTATATCAATGACTGCATTTGCAAAAAAAGGCGAATACAAACGAAAACAGCGCCGACTATTGAATGTTCGACCGTATCAGCAGGAGGTTTGATATAAAAACTGTTTTTGAAGTCTGCCGTCGCTTTGCTCGTTATTAAAAAAATTATATGTATTCCACAGCTTAAGCAGTCTCAATCGGCATTAAAAACCGTTCCGTATAAACACTGATTAAAACTCGTTCCCTATAAACCTGTCGTACATTATAAAAGCGCACGATACAATAATCTTACTATATAAAAAGGATCGGCCTGCAAAAAACAGGTCGATCCCTTTTGTTTAAATTTGTTTACGTTTTGGATTGTTTTTGAAACAGCGCTTGACTTTGATCAAAGGTTAATCGTCGTCATTATCATCGTCGCCAAACATGTCGTCGTATTCCGCCATTTCATCAACCCAAGAAGCATCATACTTAACCCAGCCACCCATCTGATCACAGCAGTTCGGACAGATGACATAAGGCTTATCAAATAAGGCGTTGCAGGCAGAACATTCGTACTCATCAGCTCTGAAAAGATGGGTATGCTGTATCCAGTGTGCCTTGCCCATTTTTGCTTACCTCGAGTCAAGTGTATAATGTTCGGCAACCTCTGAGAACCGTGCTGGATCGAATAATATTCCTCAGGTGTGGTAACGGGTGCGACCGCGTCGAAGATTATTCCTCGGGTGCGGTAACGGGTGTGACCGCGTCAGATGTTATTTCTCCACTGCGGTATTGGGTGTGACCGCGTCGGAGATTATTCTTCAGGCGCGGCAACGGTTTCAGCCGCTTCAGCCGCTTCGACCGATTCGATCGTTTCAACCGCCTCGTCTGCCGCCTGTGCTGCTTCTTCGGCGGTCTCGGTGCCGTCGGCTGCGCTGCCGTCGTCGATTATCTCCGCGGTAGCCTCCTCGTCGCTGTGCTCGGCAAGCTCCATCGACTTAACAAATGTACCCTCGTCGGGGCGCATAACGATCAGGCCCTTGCCCGGACGGGAAATGACGCTGACATTTTCGGTATAGAATCGTATAACGATGCCGCCGCTGGTGATAAGTATGGCGTCGTCGTTCTGATCGACCGCCTGCACCGACGCGACCTTGCCGAATTTGGCGGTGCGGTAGTTAATGATACCCTTGCCGCCGCGCGACTGGACGCGGTAATTATCGAAGTGGGAGCGGCGTCCGAAACCGGTCTCGGTAACGGTCAGCAGCGTCTTGTTATCGTCGACAGCAACCATTCCGACCACCTCGTCGCCCTCGCGCAGAGTGAGCGCCTTTACGCCGCGCGCCGTTCTGCCAATCGGACGGCAGTCGGTCTCATTAAAGCGGATTGCCATGCCGTCGCGGGTGGCGATGAGAAGCTGATCGCTGCCGTTGGTCATCTGAACCCACTTCAGCTCGTCGCCCTCGTCGAGGACGATGGCGTTTATGCCGCCCTTGCGGTTGGAATCGTACTTATTCAGCTCGGTGCGCTTGATGATACCGTGACGGGTGACCATGCACAGGTACTTGCCCTCCTCGGACAGGTCGTTCGCTTTTATCATGACGCTGACCTTTTCGTCCGGCAGCAGCGGCAAGACATTGACAATGTTCAGTCCCTTTGCCGTGCGGCTGCCCTCCGGCACTTCGTAAGCCTTGAGCTTATACATTCTGCCCATATTGGTGAAGAAGAGCAGGCGGTCGTGGGACGAGCAGACAAACATAAACTTGGTCATGTCCTCGTCGCGCATGGTAGCGCCCTTGCGGCCTCTGCCGCCCTGCTTCTGTATTTCAAATTCGTTGGAGACGACGCGCTTAATGTAGCCCATCTCGGAGAGGGTAATGACGTTCTCCTCATCGGGGATCAGATCCTCTATATCGACATCTCCGCTGACTGCGGTGATCTCGGTACGGCGGTCATCGGCATACTTGTCGCGAATATTGAGTGCCTCGGTCTTTACGATGTCAAGAATACGCTCGTGGCTGGCAAGTATCTCCTTCAGCTCGCGGATTTTCTCGTGCAGAGCCGCCAGTTCTTCCTCAATTTTTTCGCGTTCCAGTCCGGTGAGCTGTCCCAAACGCATCTGAACGATGGCGGTCGCCTGAATTTCGGTAAAATCAAAGCGCGCCATGAGTGCTTCCTTGCCCTCGGGCACCGATTTGGACGAGCGCAGAATGGCGATGACCTCGTCAATGAAGTCGAGCGCTTTTTTGAGTCCCTCTAAAATGTGGGCGCGCTCCTCCGCCTTTCTGAGATCGAAACGGGTGCGGCGTTCGACCACCTCGCACTGGAAGTCGATGTAGTTTTGCAGCATCTCCTTGAGCGTGAGAACCTTCGGTCTGCCGTTTACCAGAGCCAGCATGATAGCTCCGAAGGTGCTTTGGAGCTGGGTATAAGCGAACAGCTTGTTTAGCACGACCTGCGGATTTGCGTCGCGCTTTAGGTCGACGACGATGCGTATACCGCCGTCGCGCTTGCTCGAATGGTCGACGACGTCCTCAATGCCCTCGACGCGTTTCTCGACGGCGAGGTCGTATATGGACTTAACCAGCGCTTTTTTATTAACGCCGTAGGGAATTTCTGTGATAATAATGCGGAATTTGCCGTTGTGCTTTTCCTCGATCTCGGTCTTTCCGCGCATGACGATCTTGCCGCGTCCGGTGGCGTAGGCGGCGCGAATGCCCGACATACCCATAACAATGCCGCCGGTCGGGAAATCCGGGCCTTTTATGTACTGGCAAAGGTCCTCAATGCCTGCGTCGGGGTTGTCGATCAGACAGCACATACCGTCGATGACCTCACCGAGGTTGTGCGGCGGAATATTAGTCGTCATGCCGACGGCGATACCCTGCGAGCCGTTTACCAGCAGGTTCGGGAAGCGTGAGGGCAGGACGCTCGGCTCCTTCAGACGGTCGTCATAGTTGGATACAAAATCGACCGTTTCCTTGTCGATGTCGTCCATCATGTGCAGCGACAGCTTGTTCATGCGTGACTCGGTGTACCTGTATGCCGCCGCCGGATAACCGTCGATCGAGCCGAAGTTACCGTGACCGTCGATCATCGGATAGCGCAGGGAGAAGTCCTGTGCCATTCTGACCATGGCGTCGTAGACCGACGCATCGCCGTGCGGATGATAGCGTCCGAGCACCGAACCGACCGTATCCGCGCACTTGCGGTAGGGCTTGTCGGGCGTCAGGTTGTTTTCGTACATTGTATAAAGTATGCGGCGGTGGACGGGCTTGAAGCCGTCGCGCACATCAGGCAGCGCACGGCTGACTATGACCGACATACCGTAGTCAAGAAAGCTCTTTCTTACCTCCTCGACTATTTCCACGGGGACGATCTTGGTATCCTCGTCCTTGGGCCAGTAAACTGTTTCCTTGCTTGCCATTTCTCGTCCGCCTCCTTATATATCAAGATTGACAACGTTCAGCGCGTTGTCCTCGATGAATTTGCGTCTCGGCTCGACCTCGTCGCCCATCAGCAGGGTGAATGTCGCGTCGGCTGCCTCCGCGTCGGCCATATCGACCTTTAGCATTGTGCGTGTTTCGGGATCCATGGTGGTCTCCCAAAGCTGCTCGGGATCCATCTCACCGAGACCTTTGTAACGCTGTACGTCAACCTTTTCACTGCCGCCGAGCTGCTCGATGAATGTGTCGCGCTCCTCGTCGGAGAAGGCGTAGCGGAAGTTTTTACCCTTTGACCCCTTTGCCGTCACCTTGAACAGCGGCGGCTGAGCCAAAAAGACGTGTCCCTGCTCGATAAGCTCGGGCATATAGCGGAAAAAGAAGGTCAGCAGCAGCACGCGAATATGCGCGCCGTCAACGTCGGCATCCGCCATAACGATTATTTTGTGATATCTGAGCTTTGCGATGTCGAAATCGTCGCCTATTCCCGTTCCGAGGGCGACGACGACGGGCGTCAGCTTGTCATTACCGAAAACCTTGTCAATACGCGCCTTTTCGACGTTCAGCATCTTGCCCCACAGCGGCAGTATTGCCTGATATGTCGAGTTTCTGCCGTCGCAGGCGGAGCCGCCTGCCGAATCTCCCTCGACGATGTAAAGCTCTGTCTTTGTCACGTCGTCCGATATGCAGTCGGTCAGTTTCTCGGGCATACGCGCCTTTGCCAGTCCGGTGCGGCTGCGTGAAGTCTCGCGCGCCTTTTGCGCCGCCTCACGGGCGGACGCGGATGCAATGGTCTTGTTTATGATTATCTTTGCTGTGGCGGGATTATTCTCCAGATAGTCCATAAACTGCTCGCCGATCATCTGGCTGACCATCGTTCCCATTGAGGTGTTGCCCAGCTTTGCCTTTGTCTGCGACTCAAACTGCGCGTCCTCCAGCTTTACGCTGACGACGGCGATCATTCCCTCCTGAACGTCCTCGCCCTTGAGGTTGGTATCGCTGTCCTTTAAGAACTTGAATTTTTTAGCATAGGAGTTGATAACACGGGTCAGCGAGGTCTTAAACGCCGACTCGTGCGTACCTCCGTCGATGGTATGCATTGTATTTGCAAAGGAAATTATCTGTGTGTCGTAGCCCGTATTGAATTGCAGGGCGACCTCCGCCGACGCCGTGTCGGTCGCGGCGGACATATAGATGACATCTTCATGCAGAGCGTCCTTTTTCTTCTTTGAAAGCAGGTACTCGCAGTAGCTCTTGATACCGCCCTCGTAGTGGAAGGTTTCACTGCGGACATTATCTTCGTCGCGGCGGTCGGTCAGAGTGATTTTTATACCCGCGTTGAGGAAGGACTGCTCCTGCAGGCGCTTTGCAAGAATGTCGAAATCGTAAACGGTGGTATCGGTGAAAAGGGTCGGATCGGGCTTGAAAGTGACGGTTGTTCCCGTGCGGTCGGTATCGCCGATCACATTCAGCTTGGTGGCGACCTTTCCGCGCTCGTACCTCTGCTTGTA
Organism: uncultured Oscillospiraceae bacterium; assembly: GCA_900556765.1. Classification (GTDB taxonomy): domain Bacteria; phylum Bacillota; class Clostridia; order Oscillospirales; family Acutalibacteraceae; genus UMGS1976. The sequence goes on along the minus strand of USQH01000001.1, from coordinate 27,070 downwards.
AATATGCTCGCCGTTATGTACGACAACCTCAAGATATTCGCTCAGCGCGTTTACGACCGATGCACCTACGCCGTGCAGACCGCCGGCGACCTTGTAGCCGCCGTCGCCGAATTTACCGCCGGCGTGAAGAATGGTGTATACCACTTCCACGGTCGGGATACCCATTTTGGGGTGGATGCCGACAGGAATACCGCGGCCGTTATCGGTGACGCGAATGATGTCGTCGGGCAGAATGTCGACCTCGATATGGGTGCAGTAGCCGGCAAGAGCCTCATCGATAGCGTTGTCCACGATCTCGTAAACGAGGTGGTGCAGACCGCGTTCACCGGTCGAACCGATGTACATACCGGGGCGCTTTCTGACCGCCTCAAGTCCCTCCAGTACCTGAATGGACGACTCATCGTATTTTTCGGTGACCGGCGCGTTGAAATTATTTACGCTGTTTTCGTTACTCACCTTTTTATGCTCCTTATCATGTGGATTTGTAGTGTATATATATCGCATAATGCGGAATTTTTAATCTCTGATACCTACCGTGTGCCGTTAGATGAAAATTCTCGCGGCACTTGCAAAATTCCCTGGGCGCTTGCAAAATTCTCTCGGCGCTTGCAAGCCGTTTTCCCTATTTGACAATGGAAACTCTCTGCCTGCGCCGAAAAATGCCGTTTTCGCAAGCATTTTAGAGACGGAACTCTCACAAAAATTTACGAGGCGAAGTTCCCGCAAAAATTTACGAGGCGAAGTTCCCGCAAAAATTTACGAGGCAAAGTTTCCACAAAAATTTGCGAGACAGGGCTATAATAAAGATTTCGCTTCGGAATTTTTACAAAAATATTCTCCGCGGAACTCTCACAAGTTTTTTCCGCGGCGCATCAACGTCTGGGGTGTGATTTGGGACAAATAAACGGCGTGGCCGCTGCTGCGCGTTTTGTCACGGCATACGACAAACGACCGCGGCAGATCCTCCGCAACGCTGATAACGTCGCCGTCGCGCTGTGCCTTATTCAAAAAATCGCGTGTCCGCTTTGACACCGTGGTGCTGTCCATATCGAAAATGCCGATGATGTCCTCGTCTCTTACCACCGTGTCCATGCCCAAATGCAGATACATTTTTCACTCTCCGTCAGGCTGTATGCGTCCGTTTTCGATCAAAAAGGCACGTCCGCGTTTCAGCTTGTCGATCGTATTTTTATCACAGCAGGTGATAAACACCTGTCGGTTGCCAATGTGGTTCAGAATATAGTCCTGGCGCTGTTCATCCAGCTCGCTCATCACGTCGTCGAGCAATATAAGCGGCTGCTCGCCGGCCGTTTCAAACAGCACCGATGCCTCGCACAGCTTCAGCGTCAGCACACAGGAGCGCTGCTGTCCCTGAGAGCCGAAACGGCGCGCCGCACGCCCGTTGATAGTTATCAAAAGGTCGTCTCTGTGCGGTCCGACCGAGGTCACTCCGCTCAGAATATCGGCATCGCGGCAGGCTTTCAGCCGCTCGAACAGGTCGGCGGCAATGCTCTCCGCGCTCGGCAGCTCGCCGTCGGGCAATATCCTGTCCGGCTCGTCATTCGACTCGGCACAATCGCGGATATAGGCTATGCCTATGCTTTCTCTGCCGCCCGACAGACCGCTGTATATGTCGGGCGCGTATTTATTGATAAGCTGCAAATAGCGCAGTCGGTGGCGTATTATCTTTGCGCCGAGCAGTGCGACCTGACGCTCATAAGCGTCGAGAATCGCCAACAAATCGGCATGAAAGCGCACGTCACGCAGCACCGAATTTCGCTGTGTGACTGCACGGTTATATTTTGCGAGCAGCGATGCATAGCCGCTCTTTAGCTGAATTACGGCGGCATCGATGAAACGGCGGCGTGCGGCAGGTCCGTCCTTTATCAGGCTCAGGTGATCGGGCGAAAATATGACGCCCTTTATCATGCCGCCGAATTTGGACACACTGCCTCTCTCGATCCCGTTCAATGACGCGTGCTTGCCCTCACCGACGGTAATTTCGGCAGACTGTTCGCGATTTTCGGCAAAAAAATCGAGCTTCAGCTCAGCACTGCTTTTGTCGTAGGCGACAAGCTCACTTTCCTTTGCCGCGCGAAAGCTTTTCGCACCGGTAAAGAGCCACAACGCCTCCAAAATATTGGTTTTTCCCTGTGCGTTTTCACCGTAGATGACGTTTATACCGTCGCAAAACGAAACGTCTCCGCTGTCGATATTGCGAAATCGGTCAAACCGTATCCGTCGGACGATCATAACGCGCTCATTCCTTTACGACCGAAAAGGTCTCGCCGTCAAACTCAACCTTTTCGCCGCCGTACAGCTTCTTTCCGCGCATGGTGCATACCTCGCCGTTAACAGTGACCTGACCGTCCTGAATGAGCATCTTTGCCTGACCGCCGCTGCCGACCGCGTTCGCAAGCTTTAAAAAGCTGTCAAGCCGTATAAATTCGGTAGTAATTCTTATTTCGTTCATTTCATTCTCACCGGCAGTACGATATAAAGGAAGCTGTCGCCGTCAATCGGACGGATAAGCAGAGGTTTTATCGGTGAATGGAACTGCAAAACGATCTTGTCGGTCTCGGTCGCGCGCAAAGCCTCCAAAAGATAGCGGTAGTTAAATCCGATTTCGATAGGCACGCCGTCCATATCAATCGGTATTTCGTCGGACGCACTACCGGCGTCGGTGGTGCAGGTGGCGATAAACAGCCCGTCGGTCAGATTGCACTTGACCGGTGTGCGGCGGCGATCCTTGTCGATAATGACCTGGCTGACGCGCTCGACGGTGTCGATAAGCATACGGGTGTCAATGACTGCGGAGGTCTCAATGCTCTCCGGCAAAACACGCTCGTAGTCCAGAAAATCGCCGTCAAGCAGGCGCGATATGATAGTGAAATCACCGACGGTGAAGATGATGTGGCGCTTTGACATGGCGATCTTTACATCCTCGTCGGTGTCGAGCAGGCGCACAACCTCACTCATTGCACGCGCGGGAACGATAAATCTCATTCTGCCGTCAAAGTTGATCTTTTCCTGACGCATGGCGACGCGGAAACCGTCGACGCCGATTATTTTCAGCATACCGTTCTCAATCTCGTACAAAAGTCCGGTGTGAACCGGCTTTGTGTCGCCGGGAATGGCGGTTGAAAAGATGGTTTGTCTGACCATAGAGCTGAGCATTTCGGCAGGAATGGAGAGCGACTGTGCGTTAAGCACCTGAGGCAGCTCGGGATATTCGTCGGGATTGATGCCGACAAGCGAAAATTTGGAATTGCCGGAGGTGATCTTGCACATCAGCCGCTCGTCAATGGCGACGGTGATCTTTTCCTCGGGCAGACGGCGGACGATGTCGCAGAAAAGCTTTGCGTCCAGTATCACTCTTCCGCTTTCCTCGATAGTGCCGTCGACGGCGGTCTCCATGCCGGTCTCGAGATCGTAGCCGCAGAGGGTTACCTTGCCGCGGTCGGCTGTGAAAAGAATGCCCGAAAGGGCGGTAACGGCGGTTTTCTGAGAAACAACGCGTGATACGTGGCTTGCCGCTTCGCAGATCGTGTCTCTGTCACAGGTAAATTTCATGATGTTGATATCTCCTCTCTGAATTGCCTGAAAAACGAAAAATCGCAGATTTTTTTATATAAAAAATAAAATAAAACAGTATCAGCAGTAGAGGCTGATGAAATGTTGAAAAGGTGATTTTTCTCAGCAGCGGCAGGAGCTTGTCCTGCTTTTTGTAGTTTTGAAATATTTTTGAAATAATGTTAAAATGTTGAATGAAAATGAGTTTTTAAAAAGTTCAACACAGCTTTAAAGTTAATTGTTGAAAATTCTGTTAAAAAAGTTAATCTTTTTTCGATTCGGAAATTTTAGGGCTTTATATGCATCACAGCACTAATGCATATCACATAATGTATGTTGCAACCGTCGTAATATAAATTCATGCTCTGAATAAACCGCAAATGAGGTGCTGTCAATTTACGCGCGCCGTGATATTCACGAACAAGATGGCATTAACTCACGAACAAGGTAACTGAATTTTACACACTATGGAATCTGTGCCTTCGCTCCGCGATATTCACGCACATACGATGACGCTGATTCGCGCACACGGTAATCTAAATTTACATCGTGTCGTCGTATTGCCATGTGACTGACTCAAACGCCGTGGCATTAACTCACATGCACGGTGACTTAAAATCACACACTGTGTTGCTGATTCATATGCCACACCGCCGATTCACAAACGGTAATGCCGGTTCATGCGCCGCATCGCCGATTCACAAACGGTAATGCCGCCTCATGCGCCGCGCCACCCGTTCACGCACCGATCAATTATTCTCGGATTGCAGATTCTTAATAATATCCTCAATAACGTCCTTTTCCTTAGGCTGAGTCTGCATAAGCTGGGACACCTTATTGATCGAATGAAGCACCGTCGCGTGGTTTTTACCGAACTGCTGGCCTATTTTTTCAAGCTTCATGTCGGTTATCTCGCGCACGATGTACATGCATATCTGGCGCACCTTTGTTACGGGAGCGTTCTGCTTTTTTGACATGATGTCGCTGACCGATATCGAATATGTGCGTGCGACCTCGTCGATTATCTTGGTCACGGTAACCGGTTCGGGCTGGAAATCGTTTTTGATGTCGCGGATGACATTCTGAACGTAGGCAACGGTCGGACGCGCCCCGTCGATTTGATAATTCATTTGCAGTTTCTTTACCGTACCCTCAAGCTGGCGGATATTCTGCTTTATCTGGTCGGCGATGTAGTAGACAACATCGTCGTCGAGGTCAAGTCCGATCATCTGCGCCTTGCGCTTTATGATGCCGACGCGCGTCTCAAATTCCGGCGGAGCGATATCGGTAATCAGTCCGCTTTCAAGCCGCGAGCGGATACGCTCGTCAAGAGCCTTGATATCCTTCGGCGGACGGTCGGATGTGACGACTATCTGCTTTTTATTGAGATAAAGGGTATTGAAGGTATTGAAGAACTCGACCATTGTCTCCTCCTTACCGGCGATGAACTGAATATCGTCGATGAGCAGGATGTCGATGTTGCGGTAGCGGTCACGGAACTCCTCCATGTGACCCTCGCGTACGTTGGAAATGAAGTCGTTGATAAACTCCTCCGAACGGACGTACAAAATGCCCTTTTCGGAGTACTTGTACTTGACGAAGTTGTATATTGCCAGCATCAGATGGGTCTTGCCCACGCCGGAGTTGCCGTAAATGACCAGCGGATTGTACACGATGGACGGCTGCTCGGCGACCGCCATGGACGCCGCGTGAGCGAATCGGTTGGACGAGCCGACGATGTAGGTGTCGAATGTGTACTCGTAGCCGCTCGGCTCGGCGGGAATGGCGTGATTTGTGGTGGAGTCGGGCAGCTCATCGCACAGGATGCGAAGCCCGACGGGAAAGCCCATAATATTTTGGAACGCAGTGCGGAAAAGCTCCGAATAGGTCTGTTCAATGACCTTTTTATGTATGTTGTGCGGCACACGCAGCACAGCCTCGCCGTTTTTGAAATCGACCGGCGTTATTGAATGAATCCACATATTGTAGGCAACGTCGCCCACCTTTGTGGCGCAGAAGCGGTCTACCTCGTCCCACACGTCCTGAAAAGTCTGCATATAAATACAACCCCCTGACACAGACTTATGATAAGGCAAAAACGCCGTCAAAAGGCGGTCGTTTTTGCGTCGAAAAAATATACATAATAATACACTCTGATTGTACCACAAAAACGGCTGTTTTACAAGGGAAAAATGTATTTTTTTGCATGACTTTCACTGACATTTCAGCCGCGTGAAATAATATATATCATGCGCCCTGCCGAACCCGTCCGCGCTTAAAAAAACGCTGCTTTGGCGACATAGCGGCATCAGCCGCATAAAAAGAACGGCGGCGGGGTGTTTTGCCCCGCCGCTTTATGTGAAAAATAACTTTTTTACAGGTAATTTTTCATTTTGTTGATAAAGTTCTGCTCCGATTTTGCAAAATTCTTCGCCTGATCGACCACCGCACCGTCCGCCTGTGAATAGCGGTTGCTGCTGCGGATGAGCCCGATCATCGACATGGTGTTGCCCTGAATGACCATTTTGGCGATCGCCGACGGATCGTCACGGCGTATCAGGTGCATTTTCATCGAGGTGCGTGCCATGCCGGAAATGCTTTCGGCGCTGTTGCGAGGCGGCTTTATGCCGTTGCGCGCCAGATTTTTGGCGGCGACGTTTTTAATGTCGCGGTATTCGGCGCGTTTCATGCTCAGGTCACGGATCAGCTCGGCGTCGTCCGCCGAATTTATCACTGCCGACAGTGTGTCCTTGCCGATGGCTGCCGTGCGGTAAATGTCGCTTAAAAGACGGTTTGTCTGGTTCATAAAATAATCGCTCCTTTTTGCGGTTAGTTTGCCCGAAAAAAGAAGCGATTATACTTATTATAAGTGTTTGTGGAAAAAATAATATCCGACGGCGTTTCCGACGGCACTGTTTTATTAAAATTCAAATTGAGACGCATTGCAATTTCAACAATTTAAGCAGCTCACTGTTGATTTTTTAAAATTTTTTCTGATTCTTTTTTGCCCTTTTCGCACGCGACGGGATATCGGCGCTGCTTTTCGGCGTGATGATCGCGGCAGGCGGCGCAATTACCGTGCCGCTCGCATTTTTTCTTTTTACATGGGCAATTGTTGTTCATAAGCATTTTTGCTCCTCCGAATGAAATTCAGCGGTCGCTGTCTCCCGATCTTATCGGTCGAGTACAGGTTGATTATCGTTTTTTCATATGTTGATTGCCGCTTTTTTTATCGGTTAATTTTCTCTTTTTTACCGGTCGTTGAGGTAGTTTTCGATTATTATTTTTGCATCCAGCCAGCCGTAGGCGACATCGGTACAGTAGCCCTGTTCGGCAAGTGAGGAGAGCCAAAATTGCTGGTTGTCGGTCGGCTTGTTTCTGCCGACCTTCATTTCAATGAAAAGTCCGTGATATTTGCGGTTTGGTACCGGCAGGCAGACATCCGGCACGCCGGGTCGCAAGCCCTCCGCGAGCAGTTTGCCGCCCGTATAACGGGTGCGTTTGCCCTCGTTCGGTACGTGAAAAAGCAGCTTCAGCTCCGGATACAGTCCGGTCGACATACGCGCCCACTGAAAGAGGCTTATCTGCTCCTGGCTTTCGGTCGTTTTCCGCATTTCGGTCAATTAAATCATTCGCTTTCAGTCAGTTTTGTATTGTGCAATCGGCGCTTTTTGTGCCGCTTGGGGTGTTTTTTTGAGTGATCGGTGCGCTCGGTGCATTTTGAAAAAGCCGTTCGGTGTGTTCGAGGGCTTTTAAACTGGTAGTTTTCGGTTTTTCACGGGAGTGTTCGGTGCGTATGGAATATTCTAACCGAACGCTCGGCAGTTTGTTTCAGCCGATTTTAACCGTCTGCACCGAAATATGAGCGGCTGTGCGATTAAAAATCGGCGTCAGGTGAGGTCGGCAAGCGTCAGGCGTATCATCTTTTGCAGGGCGGCGAGAGGCATTTCGACCTGATAGCCGATTTTGCCGGCGCTGAACATTATCGTATCAAAGTCCTGCCCCGAGCCGTCGACGACGGTAGTAAAAAATTTTTTCATTCCGATGGGCGAGCAGCCGCCGTGAATGTAGCCGGTCAGCGGCAGCAGATCTTTCGATTTTATCATTTCGACCGATTTTTCACCGACCGCTTTGGCAGCTTTTTTAAGGTCAAGCTCGCCCGCGACCGGCACGACGAAAACATAGTGCGTGCCGCTTTTTCCGACGGTCACCAGCGTTTTGAACACCCGATGAGGGTCCTGACCGAGGGCTGCGCAAATTTCACTGCCGCTGACGGCTCCGTCGTAATAATGCGGCGTGTAGGCGATTTTTTTGCCGTCAAGCAGCCGCATTACGTTGGTTTTGATATCGTTTTTGCTGTCCATATATATCTCCGTTGAGGGTGGTTTTTATGAGTAAATGTGAGCTTTTTAGGTTTGTGAAATGGGACTTGCCGCCCACCGTGACCGGTTATCACAGTGAAACTGATTTTTGCGCCCGTGACTGAAAATCGCACGCCGTGACACTTGATTACGCACCGCGCTGTCAATTCGCACGCCGTGATACTCGATCGCGCGCCGTGCTGTCAATCGCACACCGCGCTGTCAATTCACGCACTGCGCTATCTATGCACGCGCCAAGCCAACCAGTCACGCACCGTGATACTCGTTCACGCGCCGCGCTATCTATACACGCGCCGTGACACTCGTCCACGCACTGCGCTGTCAATTCACATTTGGGAGACGTTACATCGTCACTTAATGCGTTTGCGGTCGCGGGCGGTCAGCTCGCCGTTGAGATAGGCAACCGCGCGCTCGATGGAATCCTTGCTGTTGCCCCAGTCGGCGTCCTCGCCGTTGTTGTGATAGTCAAACATTTCGCAAAAGTGGCGAACATCGCCGCACAGTTCCTTCAGATAGCCCTGCGCCAGCCGTTTCGCCTCCGATTTGAACTGCTTTTTGATGTCGCTGTCCATTTTCTCCGGAATGTACTGCATCAGCAGCCGGTAATGGGGCAGGCACAGCTCAGTCTGCTCCGAAAACAGCGCGCGAAATTCCTTGTCGCTCTCGTACACGCGGTATACGGTGTCGATCATGTTCGCCATGCCGAAATTGAGCTTTGAGCAGACAAAGCAGGTCTCCTCAAGCCGTACCGCGCGGTACAGCGTCTTTTTCTCGCTTGGTTTGAATATTTTTCCGTCAGCAAAAATCTGCTTGTCGATCTCCTGCAAATGGCTGTCCAGTATCAGCGCCAGCGAAAGTCGGTTGCCGGCCTTCATCATCTGGTCAAAGTGGCATGAGCAAAAGCCAAGCTCGTTGGTGTTCAGCCGTACGTCCGGCTCCATCATCGCCGCGCCCATTATGTAGTCGATGACGCGCTTTTCGGCTATGGCGCGCATACGGCAAATGGGACAGCCGTCCTTTTCCTCAAAGCCCTCCGATACCGGTATGGTGCAAATATCGTCTCTCATATGTAATATATCCTTTTCGGTTATTTTGGTTGAATGTAACTTGCTCGCCGAGTGAATCGGGGATTAAATTATTCGCTGAGCGAGTTTGCTCGCTGAGCAAAAATCGAACACAAAATGAGTGTGTTTTCCGAGCGCAAGCTCAAACGCAGAGAGTGTGTATTCGTTGAGCAAAAATCAAACGCAGGGTGTGTTTATCCGATGGACGGAAATCCATACGCAGAGTGCGTTTACTCGCTCAGCGTGAATTATAAGCAATGCGCGATTGTTTAATGAGCGCGTGTTTAAACTCGGGGCACACTTGCTCGCTCAGCGTGAATTATACGCAATATGCGCTTATTCCCTGCGCTTATTTCCGGAGCATAAATTTACTTACCGAGCGGCACTTCGATATACGCGCCGGTCAGCCCCTCGCTCTCGGCATAGAGCCTCAGTACGCCGCCGGTCTTTCCGACCTTGACAGCGACCGATATGCTTCCGGCACGCATTTTGCGGTCGGTGCAGGGAACGGGACGGTGATCGCTGATGTCGGAGCCGGTGCCGATCACTTTACCGAGGGCGTTCGCGTGGAATGAAACGAACGGTGCGGCGTCGGGCACGGTGTTGCCGTCGGCGTCGACGCAGGTGCAGGTGAACAGAGCGGTGTCCCGACCGTTGGCGGCAAGCTCGGGCGTGTCGCATATCAGCTTCAGAGCGACCGGTCTGCCGGTCGTTTTGCGTACATCCTCGGCAACCGGTTTGCCGCCGTTATATGCGCGCACGCGTATCTCGCCCGGCTGATACGCCACCTGCCACTCGCCGTGACCGTAGCGCTCAATCGGCTGTCTGCCGAGGCTTTCGCCGTTGACGATCAGCTCCAGCTCCTCGCAGTTTGTGTATGCCCACACGGGCAAAATCTCGCCTATGCGGCCGTCGTGATTCCAGTGGGGCAGCAGATGCACCATCGGCTCGTCGCTCCAGTGGGACAGATTTTGATAAAACGCGTCCTTTTTCTGCAAGAAAAGGTCGATAGCGCCCGCCTGAGAGCAAACGCGCGGCCAAACCGCTTCGCCGCGGTGCTCGAACGCGTCCCACTGATACCATCCGGCGACAAAGGGGCGTTCGGCGAGGTACTTTTGCGTACGCTCGCGGCTCCACCACCAGTCGTTGGTTTTCATGTCATAGGCAGGCAGGTAGCCGCGCTCGGCGCAGGCGTCAAAGTACCAGCCCCGCGTGCTGGATGTGGCGCAGCATTCGCTGACGGCAATGGGCAGCGCGGGATGCTTTTTATGAATGGCGTCGAGCGACTCCAGATTGTAGTTGACGCCGATAATGTCAAGATATTTTGCGACAGGCGAATCAAGCGGCCCGTCGGAAATGGCGGTTGTGACGGGGCGCGTGTCGTCCAGCCGTTTTACAAACGCCTTTAGGTTGCGCGTGATACGCACGCCCATCTCCTTGCCGTGCCACGGCTCCTCGTTGCCGATCGACCACATGAACACCGACGGACGGTTGCGGTCGCGCTTTATCAGCATTTCGAGCTGTTTTTTGCCCTCCTCGGTCGACTCAAATCGGCGCGTCTCGTCCATGACGATGAAGCCCATTTCGTCAAGGGCGTCCATGGTCGCGTCGGAATGGGGATAGTGGGCGGTGCGATAGCCGTTTGCGCCCATCTGTTTTATCAGCTCGATTTTGTACCGCTGAATATTGTCGGGAACGGCTTTGCCGGTCAGCCCGAAATCGAGGTGCGCGCAAACGCCCTTTATAACGACATGGCGGCCGTTTAAAATGAGGCCGTTGTCGGGGTCAAAATGAAATTCACGGAAACCGAAGCGGTCGCGCACGCTGTCGCACGGCTCGCCGTTTTTGTATATCACCGTCTCGGCGGTGTAGAGACGCGGACTGTCAACATCCCACAGCAGCGGCGCGGATACTGCCGTGCCGTATTTGAGCGTCATGATGTCGCGCGCGGCCGATAACGCGGTTGTCTCGGCGGTGGCGGCAACGCCGCCGTCGGGAGCGAAAAATGTGGTCACGACGCGGATATCGGCGTCCTCGTCGCCGTCGTTGCGGACGGTTGTTTCAACGTCGACGCGCCAGTCGTCGGCGCTCTCGTGGCGCGGCTTAAGGTATACGCCGTATAGGTCGACCGAGACGCGGTCGGTCTTTTGCAGCCAAACATGGCGGTAGATACCGCCGCCGCCGTACCACCAGCCGTCCTGAGACACCGCGTCGACATAGACGGCGAGCACATTGTCCTGACAGAAGCGGATGAAGTCGGTCACGTCGACCTCGAAGGAGGTGTAGCCGCAGTAATTGTGTGCGACCAAAACGCCGTTGAAGTAAACGGTGGCGTTGGTGGCAACGCCGTCGAAAATGAAAGAGATGCGCTTATCCATATCCTCGGCGCCGAAGGAAATGTGCTTTCTGTACCATGCGTTTTCGTACTCGACAAAGCCGAGGGCGTTGTTATTTTCCTCGCTCGGCGTTTTTTCGATCATGTAGTCGTGCGGCAGATCGACAGTCACCCATTTTTCGGCGAGCTGTTCGTGAGCGATCCAGTAGCCGTCGGGAGCGTCGTTGTAATTTTCGCTTGCGGCGCCCCAGCGTGCGCGCGACGTCTTTGCTCCGGTGTAGAGCGCGCCCTTGTTTGAGGGCGTGCGGCGCTCGACCTCGCCCAAATGGAACAGCCAGCCGTCGTCAAAAAGTATCTTTTCTCTCATCGTTTTTCCTCCGCGCTTTGCAAATATAGTTACGGACAAAAAGGGAATTTGTGCGTTTTGCTCCGCCGAGCGGAGAAATCTTCCGCCGTCGGGCATCAATACTGTTGTAAATTATATCACACATTTGCTATAATGGCTATATACAAAATTCATTTTTACGGTAACGGAGCGGCAAAATAATGAACAAGGTAACCTACGACGGCGCAAACACCGTCATTACCACCGATATGAACGTCGCGCAGACGCTCGACTGCGGTCAGGCTTTTCGCTGGAGCGAGCAGGACGGCGTGTGGAGCGGCATCGCCCTCGGCAGAGAGCTGCGCCTGACTCAAACGGGCGACAGGGTCACGCTGCTCGGCGTCGACGTCGACGAATACGAGCGGATATGGCGCGGCTACTTCGACATGGACCGCGACTACGGTGCTGTTAAGGCGGCGGTGTCGGGCGATCCCATCATAGCGCAGGCGATAGAGTTCGCCGGCGGCATACATATCCTGCGGCAGGAGCCGTGGGAGGCGGTCTGCTCCTTTATAATATCGGCGAACAACAATATTCCGCGCATAAAGGGCATCATCGGGCGGCTGTGCGAGAGCTTCGGCGAGCCGCTGGCAAACGGCGGATTTACATTCCCGGACGCAAAGACGCTCGCACCGCTCTGCGTGGAGGATCTGGCACCGCTGAGGAGCGGATTCCGCGCAAAATACATTTTGGACGCGGCGCGAAAATTCGCGTCGGGCGAGATAGACGCGGCGGTGCTGTACGACGCGCCGATAGACGAGGCGAGAAAGACGCTCATGACCGTTAACGGCGTCGGGCCGAAGGTCGCTGACTGCGCGCTGTTGTTCGGCTGGGGTCGTATCGAGTGCTTCCCGGTTGATGTGTGGATCAGGCGCGCGATGGCGCAGCTTTTCGGCGACTCGGGATTGCCGCAGGCGGCAGTGCCGTACGCAGGCATCGTGCAGCAGTATATTTTTCATTGGGCGCGTATGACTAAGCTACAACTCGGTGAATAGCCGCACTGCAGAACTAAGTTATAGCTTGGCGAACAGGCGCACCGCATGGCGTGGCGGAGGCGTTTAATTGCACGTGCGATGCTACACATCCACGCACTGAGCCGCAATTTACACGGTGCGCGCTGTCGGTCGGGAATCCCTCGGCGTTTAACACGCTGTTTTTTCTTTGACAATGAGGATTTTTCGTGCAAAAAAACGCCGGATTTGACTTTTCCGGCAGCTGTAATATATAATAAACACGGTGATGAAAATGTTTTGCCAAGACTGCGGAGCAAAGCTCAACGACGGAGAAAAATACTGCTTCAAATGCGGTGCGCGTCAGGCGCACGCCGCCGAAACCGCACCGACCGAAGTCGCTATGTCGGGAACTTCACCGGTTCAGAACAAGACTGCCGACAGCGCAATCTCTCAGACCGCATCCAGCCAAACCGCGGCGGCTGAGGCACACCCGTCCGAACGGGATCGTGAGCAGTCACGTGCCGCCCGCAAAACGGCGGTGACCACCTGCCTTTGCACGGCGGCGGTAATCGCCGCTATATTCCTGCTCTATTCGCTGGTAAAGGCTATGATCGGCTGAATGTGATGCTGTCGGTGCGATCACACAAACGTATATTGAAAAACGCGCATAAATAACGAGAATAAAAAAAGACCGTCGGTGTACCGACGGCCTTTTTCGTGCGTATACGGATCAGTCCTTGAGCGGAATGCCCTTTGCGTCCTTGTCAATCGAGCCTGTAAGGATCATTATACCCTCGACCAGTCCCCAAATGCTGGTGACAGTGGCTCCTATGCCGCAGGTAAGCACGGCGATAAGAAGCTGTGCGACTGCTTTGCCGGTGTAACCGAGATAAAAATTGTGTACGCCGACACCGCCGAGGAAAATACCGAGCAGACCGGCAGCAATCTTTGATTTCTGCTCACCTGCCGGAATCGGCTGAGCCAGGGCTACGCCGCACTGAGTGCATACTACGGCACCGGGGGTAGTCTGTGCGCCGCAGTTAGGACAAAAGTTCTGACCTTGACCGGCGGCAACACCGCATTTAACGCACACTACGGCAGCATTATCCATTTGATTTCCGCAATTTCTGCAAATCATTGAAAAAACCTCCAATATACCTGTATATCAGGTTTTATAAACATATTAAACTGTCGGCGACGGCGAGCCGATAAACGTACGTTACCGCAAAGCCGACTGCAACGGTGATCAAAACTGTGCGGTCAAGCGCCTTTTTTCCGAAAAGACGACCGTCAAACAGCAGATACAGGTAAAGCAACGGTACCGACCAAAACATCGGATGATAAGCCATCGCTCCTGCAAAATCAAGCCGCAAGGCGAACATCCATGCGCGTGTCATTCCGCACGAGGGGCAGGGAAAGTGGAAAAGCGATAAAAAAATACATTTTGCGTCCAGCATCCACATTACCGCAACGGCGGCGGCAAACAGCAGAGTCAGTACCAATTTTAATTTAAAATTATTTATATGTACCATTTGTTAAAGTATATCACACGACATTATGCTTATCAAGAGGAAAATGCCGTAAAAACCCGTAATATGCGCGATTTCGACTATCTCGTAATTTATCTGACAGCGCTGAATAACCGACGTTCAAAAATGCAGAGAGGCAAATGTGCAGTGTGAATTATGCACGCGTGAACGGGTGGCGCAGTGCGTGTAAATCCCCTTGTCAAAAATGGAAACTGTATGCAAGAACCAAGGGGTTTCCGACCGACAGCGCGTGCCATGCGGATTGCAGAGCTGCGCGTGAGAGGGCGACGCGGTGCATTATCGGTCAGTTTGCCGTGCGCTTCCGACGAGTCACGCCGTCTGTAAAAGGTATGCGCTTTTTGGGGCAAAGCACGCCGTTTATGAGCGGTATTTGCTGCCGACGGCAATTTGCGCCGGTTGTGATAGGCTGTAACGGCTATTATAATGCGGCTGCAAGCGGCTTTTTAAGCGCGATGTCATTGCAGTTGTGTGATTTTACGTTTTCATGCGGTCACCGTTGGCGGCATACAATGTGTCGGAGGCGATTTTTTATGAACAATAACCGATATTTACCCGCCGATGTGTTTTTCGCGCTGTGGCGCAGTCAGCCGACCGCCATAGCTTTCGTCGAAGGCTCGCCGCAGTATCCGAATATCAGCGGCACCGTCTGTTTTTATCAGGCGGAGGAGGGAGTTTACGTAGTTCCCGACATATACGGCTTGCCGCAGGGCAGCGGTCGATGCGATCTGCCGATATTTGCGCTGCATATCCACTCGGGAAGCAGTTGCACGGGAACTGCCGCCGATCCGTTCGCAGACGCCGACGGGCATTTTAACCCGAACGGCTGTGAACATCCGTTTCACGCGGGCGACCTGCCGCCGCTGTTCGGAAACGCGGGTCACGCGTGGTACGCCGTGCTGACGAATCGGTTTTCGGCTACCGATGTGATCGGCAGGACGGTCATCATCCACGCGCATCAGGATGATTTTAACAGCCAGCCGTCGGGCAATTCGGGGCCAATGATCGCCTGCGGAGAGATACTGGCGGTGGCGGTTCCCCTGTCGTAGTACGACTGCCGCGCAAAAAAGCGGCCGCGCAGGGACTTTGTGAGATAGTATTTGCCGTCGGCATGGTATACGGCGATCGCTTTGCTCAAAAGCGCAGCGGCACCAGATACTTTCAGAAAGTTCGGAAAAATACTGTTCTGCGCATTTTATTTTTGCTGAATTTCATAAATTCTGCTCCGTTATGATTTATTTAACATCATTATACAATACAGCATTTTTTCGTAAAGAGAAAGGGCTTTACAAGACGAATTTCCAAAAGAGTCAATTGACATTTTGGAAAACATGCTACGGTCACAATGCTGTTTATGCTATAATTATCGTGTATAAATATATACGCTATTAACTTTGAAATTGCGTCAAGGAAAAAGCGAGGAAAGGCTTATGAATAAGAGGATTATTAAAGCAATGGCGTTTATCATAGTTGCAACCATGATGCTTTCTATGAGCGGATGCAAAGGAAAGACCGGGATTGAAAGCAGCAATACAGATATCGATACTGTTGTTACAACTGAGGACGCAGACAAAAAAATTAAGATAACGCAAGCAGAAGCAAAATCCGTGCAGCTGGAAAAGTACGAAACATCCGATTTCAGTATAACTATCCCCAAGGGGTGGAAAGTTACGACCGGCGGAGCGAACATAAAAAGCTACATTTTCGTAAACGATCCCAATGATACTCGCAATACGATGTTCTTCATACTGAAGATGGAACCGCTTCTGCATTCGCAGACCGGCAAGGATGTGTGGCAGAAGATGTATAACAGCGGCGATCAGACGGCCGCGCAATTTGCCAAAGCACCGGTATTGGAGGACCCGTCAACAGAGGGCTTGTTCAAAACTATTTTGGACGGTTTTGTGGTTACAGATCGCTTTGCCGCAAAGAGCGAATACGGTACTTTTTCTCTCGGTGATGAAATATTGCGCGCTGATTATACTGATGATGCAGGCCCGGCGGAAGGAATGTTTACCGCCAGTGTTGTGGATTTCGGCAAATTTCCTATTTCGGACGGCACGGTTATAAACTATCAGTTGCAAACAGTGGACGGCGGCTACTACATGGCTTACAATGTAATGGGCGTTACCGCAGTCAAGGACACATTGCTTGAATGGAGTGAAGTTCTCTTCAAGTGTCTGGCAAGCCTTAAGTATACCGACAGTTTTATCGATGCTACAAATAAGGCAAGCAACGATCAGCTTGCGCTTTCAAAGCAGATCAGTAAGAATTTTAATGAATCAATGGACGGCATTATGTCCTCATGGGAAAATCGCAATAAGAGCCAAGACATTATGAGCCAAAAGCAAAGCGACGCAACGCTTGGCTACGAGCGCGTTTACGATACACAAACAAATGAAATTTACCGTGCGACAAACGGCTTCACGGATGTGTATGACGGAAAACGCTATAAACCGGTGACGGACGATAATATGTATTCGCAAGCAATCAGCGGTTATATAGAAAAGGTAGATTAAAAGTTTTTAGGTCGGGTATATATATGTACAACTGTGCCGATCATAGTATAGTTTCGGGAGAGATGTTTATTAAAATAAAGATCACATAAAGATCGCAAAAGACAAATTACAAGGCTGTTGTCGGTTGCTTTTGCGTCAATTACGGTTGCCTCTCTCATACCGCTGACAGTGTCGGCAAGAGAGAGGCAAAGTTGTGTTGCTTGAGAACTGCTGCGGGGGTTTATCCGGCGGATCGAGGTCTATGAAAAGCCGATAAAGTATTCCCGCACCTGCGGCAACCCGATTGCAATCTTCTATACCTTTCGTCTGCCGGAACAGGATGGCGTACCGCTGATCGAATAGGCGGCACCGAAAGAATTGCAAAACCAACCGACAGTACAGACTTCGTAAAATCTGCAAAAACAGCGGAAGCGCAGGGCTGCGAGTTTGCCGGTCAATATTCGCGTAAAATTCAATTCGTGCAATATTCATTCTAAGATTCTGTAAAATGAATGATGAACATTCAAAAAGAAACACATAAAAAAATCCTCGTTCCGAAGAACGAGGATTTTTTGGCTGGGGTAGATGGATTCGAACCACCGACTGTTGGAGTCAGAGTCCAATGCCTTACCGCTTGGCGATACCCCACCGAACAAGAGTTATTATACCCCAAAAATTGCATTTGTCAAGAAATTTAAGAAAATTTCCTAAAATCAATATAAAAACACAGGCAAAAGGCGCTTTCACACTCGGTGAAAACGCCTCTGCGCTTTTTAAAAAAGCTTATTTCATGTTAGCTTCGTAAGACTGGATCATCTTCTTGACCATCTGTCCGCCGACCGAACCGGCCTGACGAGAGGTCAGATCGCCGTTGTAACCCTGCTTGAGGTTAACACCGACCTCGGAAGCAGCTTCCATCTTGAAGCGGTCGAGAGCTTCGCGAGCCTCAGGAACGATATTCTTGTTTGCCATGTCAGATACACTCCTATCTCGTTGTAATTTGTTTTCAGCGCTTGCATTAGTATTGTGACCGAGTAAAAACACGATATTAAAGGTAATTTTTTTAAGAACAAAAAGTAAATTTTTGTCCGATGATATTATTGTTCGCGCGCGTTAAAGTATTATTATGAAAATTATTTATTTTTTAATGTTGACAAATATAACAGTGTGTGATAGTATATTATCAAACATATGAATAAATGTTCATGTTTTTGATTTAGCAAAGGGGCGAAACAGAATATGATCTATGAATACACACTGGACGGACTTCATTGCTCGGGCTGCGGCGAGCGGGTGGTGCGCGATGTAAAGCGGCTGCCGTTTGTCAGCGATGCCGAAATAAATCTCGCCACAGGAAGACTGAGGATCACCGCCGAATCCCCTGACGCCGATCTGCTGAATACGGTTCAGCGCATTGTCGGCTCCACCGGCCACGGCGTGATCGCAAAGGCGTACAATTCGGCTGCCAAGCGGCTTGTGCTTGGCAGACCGTCGGAAAACAGCGAGCAGTCGGCTGGTGCGTCCGATATGGGACGCCGGGCGAATGCGGCGAGCGAAGTCAGTGCGGCGAATGAGGGCGCTTCGGCTTTGAACAACAACGGAACGGTTGCGGCAGAGGTTGGCGAAATGCTTTGCGAGCGGAAAAATGAAAACGCGGAGCAGTCGGTCACAAACGGCGAAAGTGCTGCCGCGCATGAGCATAATGACGGGCACGTCCATGCACATGACGCCGAAAACGGCGGACATTTTCATGAACATTCTTATGCGCACGAACATGGACACGGACATTCCGATGCGCATGAGCATGAACATTCACATGAACACTCCGATGCGCACGAGCATGAACATGAACACGATCACGGCGGATCGTCGTCGAGCTTTTATATCACGCTGGCGCTGTCACTGGCGCTGTTTGTCGCCGGATTTGCGGTCAGCACTTTTGTCAAAGGCACTCTCGGCGAGACGGCAAGCGCCGTACTGATGGTGCTGTCGGCGGTCATCGCCGGCTGGCGCACCGCAATTGAGGGAGTGCGCGGACTGATACACCGCGATATCGACGAGTCGCTGTTGATGACCGTCGCGGTGGTTGCCGCCTGCGCTATCGGTGAATTTACCGAGGCGGCAATGGTAATGATACTGTCCTTTATCGGCAACAGAGTAGAATCGGCGGCGGCGCGTCGCAGCCGTAAGTCGATTGAAAAGCTGACCGAGATACGCCCCGACACGGCGCGTCTCGCCGACGGCAGTGTTGTCTCCGCCGACGACGTTAAGGTCGGTGACGAGCTGATAGTTCGCCCGTTTGAGCGCGTACCGGTCGACTGCACAGTTGTAAGCGGCGCGTCCGACATTGACGCATCCGCAATCACCGGCGAAAGCGTGCCGATTGCCGCCGCCGTCGGAACAGCGCTTATGAGCGGAATGGTCAACGGCGAGGGACTGCTGCACGTTACCGCTACTGCTGAGGCGGACGAATCCGCCGCCGCGCGCATAATCCGCCTGGTCGAAAATTCGACGGCGGCAAAGGGCAGCTCCGAGCGTTTTATTACCCGATTTGCAAAAATTTACACGCCGGTGGTCATCGGTGTGTGCGTACTGGTCGCGGTTTTGCCGCCGCTGTTCGGCGGCAGTTTCTCCGAGTGGATGTATAAGGCGCTGGCGATACTGGTTGCATCCTGCCCGTGTGCGCTGGTAATATCGGTGCCGCTCGCCTTTTTCGCGGGCGTCGGAGCCGCATCCAAAAAGGGCGTGCTTATCAAAGGCGGCAAATATGTTGAAAAATTGGCCAAGGTCGACGCCGCCGCGTTTGATAAAACTGGAACGATCACCGACGGCACGCTTACCGTTGAAAATGTGTACACCGTAGGCGGCGCCGAGCGTTCAAATGTGCTTGACGCGGCGAGAATAGCCGAATTTAACTCCGCGCATCCGATCGCGCGTGCCGCCGTCGCCGCGAGCGACTGTGCCGTGCCGGAGGGCAGCTACACCGAGCTGCCGGCGCGCGGAATAGTTTACGATGGCGCGCAGACTATCGTTTGCGGTTCGGCGGCGCTGCTGCAAAGCCGCGGAATCGACACTGCGGAATTGCCCGAGTGTCGCATTTACGTTGCGGTCGACGGCCGTCTTATCGGCGGCATGACCTTTGCCGACCGCGCGCGTGACAATGCGGCTCAGGTAATGAGCGAGCTGCGCTCGCTCGGCGTGGATAAGCTGACTCTGCTGACAGGCGACAACGCCGACAGCGCCGAGCGGACAGCTGCCGCGGTGGGAATAAACCGCGTTGCCGCCGGACTGCTGCCGGAGGATAAGGTGACGCGCGTCGCCGCTCTGCGCGAGCAGTCGAACGGAGTCGTATTTGTGGGTGACGGCATCAACGATGCGCCCGTGCTTGCCGCCGCGGATGTCGGATTTGCAATGGGTCTCGGCACCGACGCGGCTATTGAAGCCGCCGACGCCGTGTTGACGGGCGATTCACTCGCGGCACTGCCCGATGCCATCAAAATCAGCCGAAAGACCATGCGCGCGGTGCGGTTCAACATCGCGTTTCCGCTGGCGGTCAAGCTGGCGGTTATGGCGACGGCGCTTATTTACCCGATAATGTGGCTGGCGGTTGCCGCCGACGTGGTCGTGATGATGATAACCGTGCTCAATTCCGCGCGTCTGGTGAGATAAGGCGCATATTAAAAATATCGGCGTATATTGAGCCGCCCGAACGGTACTGCTGTTCGGGCGGCTTGTGCTTTGCTGTCACGTTTACGTTTTTGATGCTTTGTTAGGAGCGTGATCTGCTGTCACCGTGTGTAAGTGGGTGTCAACGTGCGTGAATAAGTAGCGCAGTCCGTGGATGGGTAGCACGGTGCGTAGTTGGCGGCGCGGTGCGTAGTTGGCGGCGCGGTGCGTAGTCGGCGGCGCGGTGCGTGAACAGGTGTCACGGATGTGTTTTGCTGTGGCGATTGTGTTTGTAATTTTATACAACGATTGCTGCTCGCGGATTGTTTCGTGCTTGTGATGTTTTGGCACATTTGCAACGGATTACTGCGCCTTTGTGATCTGCTGTCACGCTGCATTTGCGATATTCAGTCACAATTATGGCTTGCAGTTTGCCGCGCGTATGTGATATTTTGTCACGCTTACGGCGTTTTGTCACGATATTGCCCGTCAGAATATGTCATATCCGGTATTTTGTTCTATAAGTATTTTCCGATATCGGCGGCGACATTTTCGCTTATCAGCTGCCCGTGCTCGGCGGTGAACGCCGCTGCCGCCGTTCCCGTCCCTACGCGGCTTCCGAATTCGCTGAGTATACGCGGCGCTCGCTTTTCATCGCGGTCGATATACACCACAGCCTGATAATATCCGTCAAGCAGGTACAGCTCGCACGGAATGTCGTTGTCCTGACCGACGGTATCGTGCATCGCCGACACCGCCGCCAGCATATCGGCGGCGTTCTCGAACCGATACACCTCGGGTTCGCGGCTGACGCGGCGCATACGAACGGTCGGCGTGGCGCGCTCCGCTTCGACCGCCGTGAACCGAACTACGCATCCGTCGTCGGGGCTCGGAAAGACCTCAATTATTATTCTGCCCGATTCGGCGTCGAATCCTGCCGGCGCACCGATACGGTGGAGCAGTCCCTGAAGCACCTCGCGCGTGTGCTCGTCGTTGTAATCCATCTGCTCAAAGGTTATGTTAAGCTCGTTCATATCCTCGCGGTCAAGTTCGATCTTAAACTGCTGGGGTGAATCGAAAAAAATATGCATAATATTCTCCTCCGTAATAAAATTCTAATCCCTGCCGCGACCGCTATCAAGCGGTAAATGGAGGATGTCATACTTTTACAAAACGCGGCGGTAAAAACTCCCCTATATCATTGTATGCGGGGAGCTTTTCCGATTGATTTTGTCCGCGCGGAATAAAATGCGCGCCGCCGCCGATACTAACCGTGGGGTGATACGGATGAATAAAAATTCCGGCAAAAGCACGGCGATAGCGCTGCGCGCCTTTGCCTTTACCATGCTGTGCTTTGCGCTTATAGCGGTCGGCTACTTCGGCGCGGCGCTTATCGACTGGATAACCGCGCTGTAACAAAACCTCGTCGGGCGAATAGAATATAGCAAAACTTTTTTCATACGCGAGGTTTTGCTATGTCTTTTACATATCCCGATCGGTGCTTTCTGTCGGCCGTCCGCGCGGACGGCTTTTGCTCGCTGCTTGCCGACGCCGCAAGCGGATACGAGCGTGTGTACATTCTTTACGGAGCGGCGGGTACGGGCCGCGCACAGGCGATGACCGCCGCCGCAGGCAAGCTGCTGTCGCACGGCGCCGAGATTTGGACGGCGGTCGATCCGCTCGATCCCAAGAGGGTTGAGGGCGTTTTTGCGCCGAGTGCGGGCGTTGCGGTCATTTCGGGCGATTTTCCTCACCTGATATGCGCGGTGCGCCCCTGTCTGCGCGAGATAACAGTCGATTTCAACGCCGCGTGCAGTGCCAAACGGCTGCAAAGCGAGATCAACGCGGTCGAAACGGTCTACTCCGCACGCGATTCGCTTTATGCGCGTGCGTCACGGTATATGTCGGCGGCATCGTCACTGCTTGGGGACTCGTTCCGCATCGCGGCGGACTGCACCGACGGCAAAAAGGCGGCACAGTTTGCGATGATGTCGACGGCGCGTCTGCTCGGGCGGCGGCAAAAACGCAGCGGCACCGAACGGCTGTGCTATCTTTCCGCCGTCACGCCCGACGGTATCGCGTTCGACGGCGACGCATTGGTCAGTGCCGCCGACAGCCTGCTGATAATTGACGACGACTACGGCGCGGCGGCGCGTGTGATCATGACCGCGGTGCGGCACACCGCGCTGGAGCTTGGTTACGACATAGTGACGGGGCTGAGTCCGCTGTTTGCCGGCGAGGTCGCCGAGCAGGTCATTGTGCCCGATGCGCGTGTCGCTTTTTGTACCGAAAACAGGTTTATTTCGCTCGACGCCGATCGACGGAGGTATCATGCGCGGCGATTTACCGATATTCCGGTGATGAAAAAGCACCGCCAGCGGCTTTCATTTAACCGCAAAGCGTGTGACGAGCTGCTGCGCGGCGCGGCGGCGTCGCTCGACGAGGCAAGGGAGCAGACCCGTTTGCTGCAAAGCCTGTACGCCGCCTCCTGCGATTTGGATGCGACGGCGCAGATCACCGAGCGGTTGCTGAGGGATATTTAGCCGCCGAACACGCCGTTTTCCGTTTGATGAGGTGGGAACTTGCACGTGCCGTGTCACCGATTCGCGCGCCGCGTAATTGATTTTCATGCGCCGTCCTGTCAATCCGCGCACCGTGCCGCCGGTTTGCGCACTCCGTTGTTATTAAAAAAATGCCGGTTACAACTCAGCCGAAAGCAAAAAAGGAACAGGTTCAAATTTGCTGAACCTGTTCCTTTTGCTGTATATGTAGTTTTAACTGTTGCTTATGGCGCGATTATGCCTTTTTTACGAAGTTTTTGCCGAGCCAAACATACGCGACAATGTATGCGGCGGCAAGGCTGCCCTCTGCCAGGAACGACTTAATATCGCCAACGGAACCCAGCGCACCGATGCCGTAGACAATGCCGAAAACGAGCATCCATGTTTTAGCTGAATCAACCTTTTCAAGCTGCTCAACGCCCGACTCAACGCTCATGTACATTGACTTAGCCAGCTTGTGCATGGTCAAAACGCCGAAGTAGTTGAGAACGGCAATTGCGGCTCCGACAATCAGGAATATGATAGCTGCCAAAACTCCGATACCGCCGGAGAACAATGAGCCTAGTGCATAAGAATAATCACTGCTGATTTCGGACAATATCGAAGCGATCAAACCACCGGAAGCCAGCGAAATGAGAGCGCCGAGAGCGCATACGCCCGCAACGACCCAACCGACAACATATGTTGCAAAGACCGTGCCGCTGGTGTAACGCATATACTTGCCGCTGATCTCACCCTTTTTAGCGCCGACATAAGTCAGCCAAAGGAAAATGGTAAACAGCACGCTCAGCACATTTATACTGCCGCTAAAGAGCGAAAATGCAGCGTTTGCACTGACAAGAATGCATATTACAAGGAAAAGGGTGTCGGAGAAAACCGCCGAAAATCTGCCGAGCATGGTGCTGACGGCGCCGAACTGAGCCGCCTCCTGTACCGGCATGGTGGGCTGGAACGGCTGCTCCGGCTGAGCATTATTCACCGGCTGAGCGCTTGCCTCCGGTTGCTCAGTCTGAGCGTCCGTCTGCGCGCCGCAGCTTGTGCAGAACGCCGCGCCGTCGTTTAACTGAGCACCGCAATTTTTGCAGAACATAGAAAAATACCTCCAAATTATATTTATCGGATACAACTATCCCGATTACTAATAAAAAATATAACACATTTGCGTCGGATATTCAACAAACAATTGTAAATTTGTTGACAGTGTGCTAACATATCATCAAATGCATTTCGGATGTGATAAAATGAAGATAAGCAAAAACTACAACATGACTATCAAGGCAAGTTACGTCGGCTATGTTACGCAGGCTATCGTGTGCAATTTTGCGCCGTTGCTCTATGTCAGCTTTAACCGCGATTTCGGGCTGTCGCTGTCACAGATATCCGCCGTTTCCGCCATAAACTTTTTTATACAACTGGTCGTGGACGGGCTTTCGACCAAATTCGTCGACCGCATCGGCTACCGCATCTCGGTGGTCGCCGCGCACGCGTTTGCCGCCGCGGGACTGGTCGCGCTCGGCGTGCTGCCGTACATTATGCCGCCGTTTACCGGCATTTTGATCGCAATACTGATATACGGCTCCGGCAGCGGACTGATCGAGGTGCTTGTCAGCCCCATCGTCGAGGCATGCCCGACCTCGCGCAAGGAGGCGGCGATGAGCCTGCTGCACTCCTTTTACTGCTGGGGACAGGCGGCGGTAATATTGGTATCGACCGCGTTTTTCGCTGCTTTCGGCGTTGAAAACTGGCGGTATATGTCCTTTATCTGGGCGCTGCTGCCGGCGTGCAATATGTTCCTGTTTACCGCTGTGCCGATAAATCAGCTGGGCGAAAACGGCGTCAGCGCGCCGCTGAAGGAGATTTTGCGCTCGCCGGTCTTTTGGAAATCGGCGCTGATGATGACCTGCGCCGGCGGCAGTGAGATCGCCATGTGCCAGTGGGCGTCGGCGTTTACCGAGTCGGCGCTCGGCGTGTCCAAAACGGTCGGCGACATCGCCGGACCGTGCGCCTTTGCCCTGCTCGCCGGCAGCGCGAGGGTGCTTTACGCGCGCATGAGCGACCGTATTCGGCTGGAACGCTTTATGGCGCTGTGCAGTGTGCTCGGAATCTTCAGCTACCTCTTGGCGGCGCTGTCGCCGCTGCCGGTGCTGTCGCTGGTCGGATGCGCTCTGTGCGGATTTGCAAACGGCGTGCTGTGGCCCGGCACCTTTTCTTATGCATCAAAGCAGTACCAAAGCGGCGGAATGGCGCTTTTCGCACTGCTGGCTCTTGCAGGAGATCTCGGCTGCACCCTCGGGCCGATTACCGTCGGCTTCGTGTCCGATTTATTCGGCGGCAACCTGCGTGCCGGAATGCTCGGCGCGATGATATTCCCGGCAGTGCTGCTGATTGCGCTCGCCGTATCGCGCGAAAAAAAGACAGCGTGAGCCGTGCGGAGAAAAAATACCGTTTTTTTGCGGCGTCTATGCCGTTATAAATAAATACATAAAGGTAAAATGAGGGGTATGAAAAATGAAAAAATGCTTGCGTGACCTTGCGCTTGCCGTGCTGGCGGGATTTGCTATCAGCATCGGCTGTGTGGTCTATCTGTCGGTTGAGAACGCCGTCGCAGGGTCGATCCTGTTCAGCGTCGGACTGCTGTGCGTGCTCAGCTTCGGGCTGAACCTGTTTACGGGCAAGGCGCCTTATATTGTAAAAAACAAGCCGTCGTACATACTGTTCACCCTGCTGGTATGGGCGGGCAATTTCATCGGTGCGGCGGCGGCAGCCGGACTTGTTCGCTGTACCCGTGTGTTTGATAAAATAATCGACCGCTGTACTTCGGTTTCCGAAACAAAGGTCGCCGATGGACTGCCGAGCCTGTTCGTGCTTGGCGTTTTCTGCGGCATAATGATGTTTATCGCCGTTGATACATATATTACTCAGGGCGAAAAGCGCAATTTTTCATCGGCGCTGGTCGTTGTGCTGTGCGTGAGCGTATTCATTTTGGCGGGATTTGAGCACAGCGTCGCCGATATGTTCTATTTTATGCTGTCGATGAGCATCGACAGGTGGATTTTGCCGCTTGTTGTCATTACGCTCGGCAATGTGGTAGGCGGCAACGCGTTCTGCCTGCTGGCAAAGCTGAAAAAGGACTGAGTTTAAGGCGCATAACAGTCACATCGGGCGGCGTTTTTCGTTTGCGAAGACGCCGCTTCTTTCATGCACACGGGACGGCGGCGCTCGTGCGTTGCGCAGTACGTCGGCAAACGGCTGGATTTCGGGCGGTACTTTGCGGCGCGCCTGTAATAATTTTACCAAAAACGGCATAAACTCTTATCAGATAACTTGCCGCCTAAAAAAGCGGCGGCGGAACGGGGTAAAATCATGAAGGTTGCCGTTGTAAATTTGAAAAAACTGCTCATTGCGCTGATAATTCCGCTGGCGGTCGGCGGCTTGGCGGCGTTTGCGTCCGGCTCGTTTTCGGAGCGGTACGCAGTTATGAACAAACCGCCTGCATCTCCGCCGGGTTGGCTTTTCCCGATCGTGTGGACGGTGCTGTACCTGATGATGGGATATGCCGCCTACATCGTCAGCATGACCGGCGGCGCGAACCGCCAAGAGGCGATGACGGCATATTATTTGCAGCTTGCGCTCAATTTTTTGTGGCCGGTACTGTTTTTCCGATTCGGGTTGTATACGGTGGCGATATTTGAGCTGCTTTTGCTGATTGCGGCGGTGATCGTGATGGTAATTCGCTTTTCTCACATCGACGAGCGCGCGGGTTATTTGACGCTGCCCTATTTGATATGGCTGTGCTTCGCGCTGTATCTTAACATCGGTGTCGCCGTGCTTAACTGAGAGTCACCGCGCGTGTTCGAGCAGCCGCCAAATGGTAGGCGAGTGGGTTGCTGTGGGGCAATGTGCGTGACCGAGCGATCGGCATGGACGCCGTGCGTGACCGAGTGATCGGAAAGTAGGCGGCGAGTAGTTCATGTGCGTGACCGAGTGATTGATACGCGGTTACTGTGCGGTCACCGTGCGGAACAAAATAAAAAATCAGCGGTCTGCATTTTAAATGCAGACCGCTTTTGCGTATATTTTGCCGCAGCACGGATTTTGCCGCAGCA